>CAZXYV010000001.1:0-15810 GCA_964645025.1 uncultured Dehalococcoidaceae bacterium
TGCGGGCGATGTCATAGAGACATCTGAGTTCCCTGACGCGCTTGTTAAGGGCGAGTTCTATCCAGTTGCGCTCTCCGATAGTACTGGCACCTGTTTTTCGGGTTATTTTATTATTATTTTTCATCGCCCGTTTTCGTCCGGTGGAAAAAATCAGGCCCATCTTTAATACTAGGCATTCGAAGCCATTTCGTCAAGTGTCCAAAAAAAATACTTAATTTGCATATTGAGTAATATGGTATCTTTTTTTAATTTTCTCCTTTTTGTTGATTGTTTAGCGTGATTTCAAATGAAATCACGTGGCTTTCGCTCGATGGAGTTTCGGCATTAGCGGCGCTATTCACCTTGGAAAGGACTTCATCCAGCCCGGAGATGCGCACTTCCCTGAATGGCACTGCCTCCAGGGCCGTAGCGTAGTCGACCGCGGTGAACACGCTGTCCGTTTCGCCGCGTACGATAATCCGGCTATGACTGATTTCTATCGAAGTAAAATAGGTGGCGGGTGGTTGAGTGGTGGTAACCGCCTTTAAATTACGCGCAAAGCTGCCCCGGTCGCCAAGGATACTCTGATTGGCCATTTTCAGGATATCGGTGATGTTGGCGGTTTGCTGGATGTTGGCCACCGCTTTGGCGGTTTCTTCGGCCATGAGGTTGGCCAGGTTCAGGTCCCTGGTGACCTGGCGCAGTTCATTTTCCAGCCTGGTATTTTCGGTACCGAGATTATGGAGGGTCTGGTAGAGAGGGAAGAGAAACGCAACGGCAATTGCCAGAAAAACACCCAGCCATAATTGTACGCGGGGCAATGGCCGTGACCGGATTTTCCGGTATTTTCCGGACAGGATGTTGATATTGATGTCATAGAAGCCTTCCCGGGTCCGGCTCACCGTCTTTTGAGATGTATAATTCAGGGCCAGTCCGGCGCCGGCCGCGTATGAAGCGATGGCTAGACCGGGCGGAAATTCCACCGGCGGAATCAGAGACTCTACCGGGTATTCCACCTCTGCCTGGAGAAGTCCGCTGGCCGGAACTCCAGATGCCAGGTCGCCCGTGAGCAGCAGGGGAGTCTCCGGCGTGAGGTGACTGGCCGGATGGCTGCTCTGGTAGAAGGCAGCCGTTTTGGTCAGTTCATCCGCCAGCCGCCGGATATTATCTTCCAGCGTCGACCCCTCGCCCCTGGGGCCGATGGTGTGTATCACGCCGGGGATACCATCGGCGATGAAGACGATGTCAAAGCAGTCAGGCTCCAGGCTGACGATGATAGCGTCGCGGCGGTTGGCCGCCCTGGCCAGGGCCAGTGGTTGCAGCTCCAGGGTATATGGCTCGATGCCGGCGATACTCAACGTCTGGACGGCGGCGTCGACAATATTGCGCCTTACGCCGAGGACGAAGTACGACTGCTCATCGCCTTTACCGGGAACGAACTGCCAGGAAAGGTAAAGCTCGTCCAGGGGCAGCGACATTTCCTTCCTCGCGGCGCGTGTGACGGCCTCTTCCAGGAGGGCGGGTTTCATGCGGGGCAGGTCCAGGAACCGGTAGGTGAAGGAAAGTCCAGCCAGGCTGACGGCCACCTTTTCTTTACGGACCTCAGTAGATTTGAAAAGCTCGTTGATAGCGGCGCCGACGGCCTGCGGCTCGTGAATCAGCCCGTCATGTACCAGCCCGGTTTTCAGGGCCAGGCTGCCCCACTTTTTTACCTGCCTTCCCTTCAAGGACAGGATTTTAATACTGCTGTTACTGATTACCAGAGCGGTGTTCATCCCTATTCAACCTTATCCATCGGTGCGGTAACTGACGGCCGGGCATAGACCGCGATATCCAGGCTGGCATCCACCTCGATGATGCCGTCGGTCTTCTTTTCATCTCCAGATAGGCCGATGACGCGGTCGACCTTCAGGTTCGCAATGACCAGAGTCCCGGGCTCCCCGGTTTCCAGCCGGCTTAAGAAATCTGCCAGCTGCGGGAACGTACCCTTCGCGGCGATGTTCATCCGGAACACGGGATAATTTGTATCGTTAATACTTTCCATTGCCCAGGGCTGGGTTATCATCGGTACGGCCTTGACCCCGGTGGCCTCCGCGAGTTTGAGAATGGTGTTGACTATCAGTGTGCTGTTCATCTGAGCGGGGAAGGTATTTTTTTCCGCATCGAGATTAGCACTGGCGATAGACTGGCGCTGCTCGAGGTCGGTGGGGAGCGGGGGGATAAGCGCGAGTTGCTCGGCCGCCCCGGCGACTTGCGAGGCCAGCGCGGCATGCTTATGGCGCTGTTCCCGGTAGTCCGCCCCGAGGATGTAGTAGACCACGAGCAGCCCCACTACCAGTAGTATGATAAGCAGTTTCCTGAGCTTCATAGGGGTCTCATTCTAATTTATTTTTTCGAAATGTTTCGTAGAATATCGCCAGGATAACGAAGTTGGTCAGGGCGATACAGCCCAGGAAGATGTTGGTTACTACCGATGAGTCGAGAGTCATTTTACATACCTCCTTCTTTATTCTATGCGCCACGAAACGATGGTGGCGGTGGTGTTAGCGGTATTGACAAAAGCCCGGAGCGTACTATCGCCGGCGGTAGACACGATTTCATAGAGCGCTGATATCGCCACCTGGGTGGTTATGCCGACGGTCTTGAGATTGCCGAGCAGTGAAGGGCCACTATAGGCGATGGCGTAAATACCTTCGGCGATGCGGATGATATCCGGGTAATAGCCGTCGGCGGGGTCGAACTCCAGGGTATCGATGACGCTATTGCCGATATCGCCGTTGGCAGCTATGGAGGCCGTTTTTAGGAAACCGTCATTGTTCACACCACGGTAGGCTACGGCATAGACGCCACCGGTAACGTTGATAATCTTCGGCTCCCGGCCATCGGCGGTATCAAACTCCAGCGTATCAATCACGCTGGCGCCAATATCCCCGCCGGGAGTGATAGAGACGGTTTTAATAAACCCGTCGCTGCCGGTGCTCTGGTAGGCGATGGCGTAGATATTGCCGGAGATATAGATAATATCGGGGTAAGCGCCGTCGCTGGTATCGAATTCCAGGGTATCGATAACGCTGTTGCCGATGTCGCCGCCGGTAGTGATAGAGATGGTTTTAAGGAAGCCGTCGCTACTGACGCCCATATAGGCAATGGCGTAGATATTGCCGGAGATATAGATAATGTCCGGGTAATAGCCGTTACTGGTGTCATACTCCAGGGTATCAATGACGCTGTTGCCGATATCGCCGTTGGCAGCTATAGACACCGTCTTGATAAATCCGTCATTGCCGCTGCCCCGGTAGGCGATAGCATAGATATTACCGGATACATGAATAATTACCGGCTCCCAGCCATCGGCGGTATCGAACTCCAGAGTGTCGATAACGCTGTTACCGATATCGCCGTTGGCAGCTATGGACACCGTCTTGACAAATCCGTCGTTGCCCGGGCCCTGGTAGGCCACGGCGTAAATACTGCCGGAGACACTGATAATATCAGGGAAAATACAATCGCTGGTATCAAATTCGAGGGTATCGATGATGCTGTTACCGATATCACCATTGGCGGCTATGGAAACCGTACGGATAAAGCCATCGGCGCTAGCTCCCCGGTAGGCGATGGCGTAGATATTACCGGAGATGTGGATAATATCCGCGTAGTAGCCGTTGGAGCTATCGAATGCCAGGGTGTCTATCACCGCATCCGCAATCTCCCCCAGTGTCCCATTTTGAGAGGTGGCATTGGCGGTGACCGTGACGGTGGTGACTAAGCCGTTAAGCGTTTCTGGGAGCTGATAGGTGACCGTATCTCCGGGGCCGGAAAACTGCTCGGCCAGGGAGCCCCGGGTCAGGCTCCAGATGGCGTGCTCAACCCCCGCATCGCTGGCGCTCTGCTGCGCTATGGTCTCGCCATAGACCCTGGAACCGATGAGGCTGCTGCTGGCGTTGCCCAGGAAGGGCGCTATCACCAGGGCGCCTATCGCCAGCGCCAGTATGGCCATGGGCAGGGCTTGTCCCTTTTCGCCGTTCATTAGCCGCCCCCCGTCGGCCGGAGATAGACCTGATAAGTCCCGTTTTCACTCACGTTATCCCGTCCTTCCGGAGATGATGTCAGCGACATGGTGATTACGCGGTTGCTAACGGAAAAGATGAGGTTGGTGATGTTCCGCGCCAATATCATGTTATTCCCGCCAGAAGTGCGCCTCAGTTCGGTGCCGGTCAGAGAATAGGTGACGGTTGAGTTGTCCGAGAGTGTCAACGACAGTCCGCTACCGCCGCTGGCGGCGATGGCCTGCTGGCCGTCGAAGTTGAACCAGTAAGCGGCGTTTTCCAGTTCGTGCGTGGCGATAAGCCGGTTGTTACCGTAACCGGTGACGGTGATAATCTGGTAGATAGCGGTACCGAGAAAAGCAACGATTACACCGGTTACCGCGGTCGCCACCACAAGCTCGACCATGGTCATGCCTTTCTGCATGTTCATCGGTTCACCTTATAGCCTTCGACCGTTTCCACAGCCTGTCCCTCGCGGGAGACGGTCACGGTTATCTTTTGTATATTGGCATCGGTGCCGGGCACGGCGCTGACGCCCACGGAAATACTGTAACCTGGCGGCGCGGCTACCGCCGGATAGGTAACGGCGCCAGGGTTATAGACATAGCTCTTAGTGTACTCCAGCTGGGTCTGCGCCAGTCCCTGGGTTACGGCTATCCCGTCCTGCTCCCTGACGGCGATTGACCCTGCCGAAAGGCCGGTGGCAAAGGCGACTACCGAGGTGCCCAGAATAGCCACGGCCACCAGTGTTTCCACCAGTCCTATGCCCCTCTGGTCTTGAATCATTTTCAGTATCCGAGTCCGTATTCCTTTGCCTTTCATCGTCGCAACCTGCTATCGCCATTTAGCGCATTGACCTCAGTATCGAATACAGAGGTGTTATCACGGAAAGGGCGATGAAAATAACCACCAACCCAACCATGACCGTTAAAGCGGGTTCTATCATCGTGATGAGGACGTCGACATTGCGGTCGACCTTCTTTTCGTAGAAGTCCGCCAGGGTGGCCAGGGTAGTGTCCATGGCGCCGCTCTTTTCACCAACGGCCATCATCTCTGTCAGGAGAGGCGGGAAAAGCCCGATTTCCGACATAGGTTGTGCCAGTCCTTCCCCCTGCACCAGCCTGTCCCTGATACCGCTCAGGGCCTGTTGGATAATCCGGTTATGGTTGGCCTGGATAACGATATCCATTATCTGGGGCAGGCGGAGGCCGGCACTCAGCAGCATGGAGGTTGTCTGGCAGAATTGCTGCATACTGCGCTCGATGCTGATGGTGCCGGTTATCGGTATTTTTAAAATCAAGTTGTCCCTGGCTATCTTTACGGAAGTCAGCCTTAACAGGAAGATGATTAATATCATGATGGCAACTATTCCCGCTAGGATATACAATTTATTGACTAGGACAAAGCCGGTAATGCCAATGAGCAATTTCGTCATCCAGGGCAGCTGGGCGCCGAGCGATTTGAACAGCTCTACCAGCGGCGGCAGGGCGATGGTGATGAGCAGGACGGATACGCCGACGGCCATGAGCAGGACAAAGGCGGGGTAGAGCATGGCGCGTTTGATTTTCTGGTTGGCGGTGGCCTGTTTTTCCGTATAGCTGGCGGCATGCCTCAGACCGATTTCCAGGCGGCCGGTCTGCTCGCTGGCCTTGATTACCTGGCGGTAGGTATCCGGAAATACCCGCGGATAATGGCCCAGCGCCTGCGAGAGTGAGCCGCCTTCCCGGATTTCTTCGGCCAGCCCGTCGATTATTTTTTTTAAAGCTTTCTTGGGCTTTTGCCCGGCCAGCAGCTCCAGTGACGTAAGTATGGTAACGCCCGCTTCAACCAGGGTGGCCAGCTGATTGGCGAAGTCGATCACTTCCTGGGTCTTAACTCCGAACAGAGAAGGCAGCAGCCTTTCCAGACTCAGGCCCGGCGTTACTTCTCTCAGGCTGAGGATATGCTCGTAACCGGCGCGGTAGAGGGCGCCCTCGGCAATGCTCTCCGAGGCGACTTCCAGCGTGCCGTGGATAATCTTTTTATCCATTGAGTAAGCGGTGTATTTATAGGTCATAATTGCCCCAATTACCTAAATCTCCTCTCCCTTGATGGGTTCACCCTGAAGGTCTCGACCAGAAGTTTCGACCTGAAGGTTCTCCCTGAAGGGAGAGGTAGGGTGAGGGTGAAATCCTGGGAACGCAAAATGCCCCCTCACCTTAATCCTCTCCGTTCGGCTGAGCTCACGACGAAGCCCGCACTGGGGAGAGGAAACGATATATTACGCACTCAGTGTATGGAAAAGACATTGCGCCTGACCTCGCTGATGGAGGTAATGCCTTCTCCGGCCTTCCGCATCCCGTCCTGTTTCATCGTCGTCATACCTTCGGCGATGGCCTGCGCCTTGATTTCGCTGGCGCCGGCACGGTCCCGCAGCATTTTCCTGATAGTCTCACTCATGACCAGGAACTCGAAGATGCCGGTCCGGCCGCGGTAGCCGGTATCGGCGCAGAGATTGCATCCCGTACCGTGGTAGAACGTCGCCGCGGGCTGTCCTATATCGCTATCGATAACCTGTTGCTCCTCCTCATTCGGCTGGTGGGGGGTGCGACAATGGGTACAGATGCGGCGGACCATACGCTGGGCGACGATGCTGATAAGCGTCGAGGAGATAGAGGCCGGTTCGGCATCCAGGTCCATCAGCCGGAAAAGCACGCCGACGGCGTCATTGGCATGAATCGAGGAAAGCACCAGGTGGCCGGTGAGCGCAGCCTGCAGGGCGGTGGTCACCGTTTCTTTATCCCTTATCTCCCCGACGAGTATTACATTGGGGTCGTGGCGCATAATCGCCCGGAGACCGCTGGCAAAAGTAATCCCCGCCTTGGCGTTCACCTGCGTCTGATTGATATCCATAAAACTGTATTCGATGGGGTCCTCGATGGTCATAATATTAAGCTCGTTGCGGTTCAGCTCGTTGATGGAAGCATAGAGAGTGGTCGTTTTGCCGGAGCCGGTGGGGCCGCTGACCAGTATCATGCCGAACGGGCTCTTCAAAAGCGCCTGGTACTTTTTCATGATATCGGGCTGAAAACCGAGCTCCGCCAAAGTAAAAAGGGCCAGCGTCCGGTCCAGGATTCTCAGGGTGGCCCTTTCGCCGTACGGGGTTTCCATAGTGGCCGTCCGGATATCAATCTCTTTGCCCCCCAGCTTGATGGAGAACTGCCCGTCCTGCGGGCGCCGCTGCTCGGAGATATCCATTTCCGAGAGGATTTTTACCCGTGATACCAGCGACGTGTGGACGCTCAGGGGAAACGAAAACATGTCGTGCAGGATACCGTCAATCCGGTAGCGGATACGGAGCCTGTCCTCCTGCGGCTCGATGTGGATATCCGAGGCCCGGTCCTTGACGGCCTGGGCTACCAGCAGGTCGAGCGTCTCTGCCACCGGTGTCCTGGCGGCCAGTTGCGCCACATCCTCCGCTTTAATATCTGTGGCCGGGGTGAACTGGCTTACCTGTTTTTCGATAGCGCTGCTCGACCGGTAATTGAGGTCGATCGCCCGCTCGATATCGGAGTGGACACCGAGGGCTACCTCGACGCGCATCTTGGCCTGCGCCTTGATGTCTTCGATAGTCCGTATATCCTCCGGGTCGGCCATGACGACCAGCAGCGAGTCGTTAACAATATCCATGGGAATCAGGGCATGCTTCCGGGCCATCTCTTCAGGGATAAGGCGCAGGGCGCGAGGTTGTATCACATGTCTCTTCAGGTCAATCAGCGGCAGGTTTAAATGGATGCTGAGGACGATGGCCAGTTCCTCGGGTTTAACGAGGCCTTTTTTTAAAAGGATATCGCCCAGTCTGCCGCCCTGTTGCTGCTGAAGCTTCAAGGCGCTTTCCAGCTGCTCCGGTGTGATAAGCTTCTCTTCGACGAGCCGATCACCCAGGCTCTTTTTGGTGGCCCTGTCCGTCGTGGGGGGGCTGTTGGTATCTCTATCCACTCACCTTCTCCCCTGATGTGGCGGCGCCTTTTTTTCGCGCCAGCAGTTTTCCCACCTGGCTCACTATTTCCGCGGGGGCGGCGGGTTTAGCAAGGTAACCATCGGCGCCTACCTTAAGTCCCGTTTCTTTGTCTATTTCCTGGGCTTTAGCCGAGAACATCAGAATGGGCAGTTGCGCGGTGGCTGGCTCCGACCGGAGACGGTGACATATCTCGAAGCCGTCCATGCCCGGCAGCATCACATCCAGGATGACGAGGTCGGGCGCCTCGTCTTTCGCTTTCCTTAGCCCCTCCAGCCCGTTGGAAGCCAAGATTACCTGGTAGCCTTCATGCCTTAGTGAGTAATCTACCAGTCTTGATGTCGCCGGGTCGTCTTCGATGACCAGAATTTTCTTTTCCATTACCGTCTCCTCCTTTGCCGGCAAAGGGCAGGGTAAAGTTGAAGGTGCTGCCCTCACCGAGTTTGCTCTCGGCCCAGATACGTCCGCCGTGAGCTTCGATAATTTGCTTGGAGATATATAGCCCCAGGCCGGTGCCGCCCCTGACCATCTCGCCCTCGGCGCGGTAAAATCTCTCGAAAAGGTGCGGTTTAGCTTCTTCCGGAATACCGATACCACGGTCGGAGACCTGGAACAGCAGTTGTCCCGGTTGCTTGGCCAGTTTAACCGTGACGCTGCCGCCGGGGTCGCTGAACTTAATGGCATTGCCGAGGAGGTTGATGACCACCTGCCGCAGCCTTTCACCGTCCACTTCCATTTCCGGCAGCTGCTCGGGGATATCTTCATTAAGCGTGATGTTCTTATCGCGGGCCAGGCTATGGAAGCTTTTGACGGGTTCGATAAAAGTGTCCCTTACCGGGATGAGTTTCCGGTTTACCTGGAACCGGCCGGATTCCAGCCGCGACAGGTCCAGCAGGCTATTAATAAGGTTGCCCAGGTGCAGGGTCTCCCGGTCGATAATCTGGAGGAACTCCTGCTGGGTGGTGGGGTCGGGTACCTGGCCGTTCATGATGAGCTTGGTGAAGCCGCCTATCGACTGCAGCGGCGTGCGCAGCTCGTGGGAGACGTTGGAAAGAAACTCGGATTTCATCTGGTCAATTTTCCGCAGCTTTTCCTCGGCCTTCTTGCGCTCCGAGATATCGGTCATCGAGACCAGGCTCTGTTTCGTCTCTGGTATCAAGGAAACGATTATAGAGGCATCTTTAACATGCCCGATCTTATCATGGAACTTGAATTCATACTCCTTCGGCACTTTGACGCCTTCCCTTCGGAGCCGGTGGTATTCGAACATTTTCTCGAGGTCTGCCTTATGTACCAGGTCTGTCCATTTGACTTTGCCTTCAATATCATTTTTTGTCAACCCCGTGATTCTGGCGAACTCGTCATTTACCATGGATATGGTAGTATCAGTTTCGATGATGGCTATAGCTGTCCCCGTGTTCTCAAATATCGTGCGGTACTTCTCCTCGGACCGTCCCAGGGCTTCCTCGGCCTTTTTGCGCTCGGTGATGTCCTGTACCGTACCAATCATCCGAACCGGCTTACCAGCGTTATCGAAAGTGACTCTGCCCTGTGCATAAATAATACGCTCTTCCTCATTGGGTAAGATGATTCGGTAATCAATGTCGTAGGGTTTATTTGCCCATAAAGCTTCGTTGACTGACTTTTCAACCGATTTTCTATCATCGGGATGGAGTGAATCCAAGAACGTCTCGAAGTTCCCTATGTGTTGGCCAAAGATGCGGTGGAACTCATCAGAGTAGGAGATTATATTTGTCAATATGTCCCAATCCCAACTTCCGACACGTGCAATCTGTTGGGCCTCAAGAAGGTTATTCCTGCTTTGCTGTAGCTCTTGTTCCAGTTGTTTGCGCTCGGTAATATCCCTGACGATGATGGTCAAGGTATAGTTCTCACCGGACTTCCTGATAGCTGTGGAGAGTTCAATTGATATCTCACTCCCGTCCTTTTTCAAACCGGTCAGCTCATTCACATGGTTGATGGCTTTTACGGAGCCTGTCTTGTTTAATTTGGCAAATCCTTTGATCAGGACGTTTCTATCTTTCTCCGGTATAATTTTCATAAGGCTCTGGCCGAGCATTTCCTGCTCCGTATAGCCGTATATTTTTTCAGCTCCCCGGTTCCATATTATTACCCTCATCTGCTGGTCGGTGGAAATAATACCGTCAATCGACTTGCTGATGATTTCCCGGTATTTTTCCTCGCTCCGTTTCAGGGCTTCCTCCGCCATCTTCCGCTGGGTAATGACCGTGGCCAGCGCTACCCAGCCGTAACGTTTATGGCCGTCTTCAATGGCCTGAAAACTTACATTGACCCACACCTCGCCGTGTTTGGTGCGGTGCATCTGTTCCTCCTGGTAATAACCATTGGCTTCCAGCATCTTGAAACGTTTATCATTCTCACCGGGGTAAGTCTCAACTATCTCGATAACGTCCAGCAGCTTTTTGCCGATAGCCCGGGACGCTTCTATGCCATAAATCTGTGCGCTTATCTCATTCCAGTGCGTGATGACATACTGGGTATCCGTGGCAATGACGCTTTCGTGGAGGGACTTGAAGGCGGCATCGGAGAAACGCAGCGCCTCCTCCGTCTTTTTACGCTCGGTGATATCGGTCGTCACGGTAAGTATGCAGGGTTCGTTGTTGATATTGGCAATATCAGCGGAAAAGAGCCACGTGCGTATTTCGCCCGATTTCATGCGGACCTTACGCTCCTGATAACGTTCCGTGCTCTGTTCTTTTAACGCTATAGCCATGGCGTCGCGGTCTTCATCGCCAGCCCAGATTTCTATCTCGGAGGACTTTTTACCGATTACCTCTTCACGGGTGTAGCCGGTGATGTTAAAGAAAGTGTCATTGGCTTCCAGCATCGTGCCGTCACTTAGTCGGGATATCACGATTACCTCCGGGCTGGAACGGAAAACCTTGGAAAATTTCTCTTCTGATTCCCGCAAGGCTTGTTCAGATTTCTTGCGTTCGGTCGTATCTATTATAATTGCCAGTAATCCGGTAATTTTACCGTCGGACTTCATTAAACTGGCTCTTAATTCGCACGTTTTTATGGTTCCGTCTTTGTGTCTCCAAGATAGTTCAAATGGCTGGGTGTTTTTTTTACGAAGCAGTGAAGCGAATACCTTGGCATAAATGGGAAAATCTTTCATGTTTACACTTGGAATTTTGGAAAAATGTTTTCCTACGATTTCTTCACCGGGAAATCCTATAAATTGTAAAAATGCCGGATTGCAGGAGGTAAATACACCCCTGGTGTTCACTGTTATAATACCGTCGTGGGCCAGTTCTACTATATTCCTGTATCTATCCTCACTAGCGCGTAATGCTTCTTCCGCCCTTTTTCGTTCGGTGATATTGCGCAGCGATGCGAGATAAGCCGTTTTACCTTCCCAGGTAATTTCAACCACTCTCATCTCGGCAATGGTTCTGGCCCCATCGGGGCGGGCGATTTCAATCTCGGTTGTTTTGCCGCCATCCAGCGGAAAATCAAAGGGCTGATTAATGAGCTCTTTTTGTCGGCGCCCCAGCAGGGTCTCCACCGCGGGATTGGTGAATAAGATGCTTCTATTTTCGCTGACGACGATGATGGCATCGGCGTTTTTCTCCAGGATTTTCAGCAGGTTGGTCTGGATGCTGCATATCTCCCGGCTGTGCTGCTCCAGCTCCCTCTGCAGGCGGGCCCGTTCAATGGCGTAGAACAGGGCACGCTCGATGTTGGCGCTTTCCATCTGCCCCTTGACCAGGTAGTCCTGGGCACCGGACTGGACGGCCTTGATAGCGATGGCTTCGTCGTCGAAGCCGCTGAGCACTACCAGCGGTATCTGCGGCGCTTCGCTGAGTATTTTCTTGACGGTGTCAAGCCCGTGGCTATCCGGCAGACCGAGGTCGGCGATAATCAGGTCAGGGGTGTTTTCTCCGAGTTGTGCTATGCCATCATGGAGAGTACTTACCGCAGTCACCCCAAACCTGGCATTGGCAGACCTGAGCAGCCTCCTTTTTATCAGCTCAGTGTCATCGGGATTATCTTCTATCAACAGAATTTTTGTAGTCTTTTCTTCCATTTTCTTTACCCTGTTTCCTGTATCATTGCGTCGGGTTAACGAGCGGCCGACAGTCAATTTTTATTAGGACTTTCGTTAATTAGTAACCAGTAAAGACCTATCTGGCGGACAGCTTCCAGGAACTGGCTGAAGTCCACCGGTTTGCGCACGTAGCTGTTGGCCCCGCACTTGTAGCTGCTGATGAGGTCCTGGTCCTCCTTTGAAGAGGTGAGAATGACCACGGGAGTGAGCTTGGTGCGTGCATCGGCGCGCAGGTGCTCCAGCACGTGGAAACCGTCCATCTTGGGCATTTTTAAATCGAGGAGAATGAGCCGGGGTGTTTCCGCGGTGTTCCGGCCGGCGTAGGCACCCCGCCCGAAGAGGTAGTCCAGGGCTTCCACGCCATCGCGGGCTACCGCCACATTGTTGGCGATATTATTTTTGCGGAAGGCCCGCATGGTTAGCTCGACGTCATCAGGGTTATCTTCCACCAGGAGTATCGTTTCATCTCGTATCATCGTTACTGCCCTCCCTTAGTCCAGAGTAAAATAGAAGGCGGCCCCTTTGCCCACCTCTCCTTCGGCGCGGACCGTGCCCCCGTGGCGGTTGATGATGCGCTGCACCGTGGCCAGGCCGATGCCGGTGCCGGGGAACTCGGCGATGTCATGCAGGCGTTGAAAAGCGCCGAACAGTTTATCCACGTAGGTCATATCGAATCCGGCGCCATTATCCTTCACGAAAAATGTCCTGGGCCCTCCATTCTGGATAGCACCGAACTCTATTTTTGCCAGCGGCACTTTGCCGGTAAACTTCCAGGCGTTGCCGAGCAGGTTTTCCAGCAATGCCCGCAACAGCTGCGGGTCTCCATAAGCGGTCAGCCCACCGCCGGTGATAAACTCCACCTTCCGTTCCGGGTTGGTTTCGTGTAACCGGGTAGCTATCTCGTCCGCCAGGGCGCTCAGGTCGACATTCTCCCGGTGTATTTCACTCCTGGTCAGGCGTGATAGCTTCAGCAGACCATCGATGAGCTCACCCATCTTCTGGCTGGCGTTGCGCAGGCGTTTAAGGTAGTCCTGGGCGGTAGCATCGAGCTTATCCGTGTAATCTTCCAGGAGGGCCTGGCTGAAACCATCGATGCTCCGGAGCGGTGAACGCAGGTCATGCGAGACGGAGTAGCTGAAAGCCTCGAGTTCTTTGTTGGCAGCCGCCAGCCGGGCGCTGGACTGCTCCAGGTTAGCCATGGTCTGCCTCAGCCCTTCCTCCGCTTTTTTGCGCTCGGTAATATCGGTTATCACCACGATGCGGCAGGGCTCTCCCCCGATATTTATCACCTCGGCCGAGGACAGGCCGATGCGTATCTCGCCGGATTTTCTGCGGGAGCTGAACTCCTGGTTGAATACTTGGCCCTCTTTCTGTATGGTATCCATCCATTGTTTCAGCTCTTCCGGCTTCACCCAGAGTTTTAGCTCAGCGGCGTCACGGCCGATTACCTCTTGATGGGAATAGCCGGTAAAACGTGTGAAACTTTCATTAGCCTCAATAAAGCGATTATCTTTCAGAGAAGTGATACAGATGGCATTGCCGCTGGCGCTGAAGGCTTTGGCGAACTTCTCCTCTGACTCCTGCAGGGCTTTCTCGGCCTGTTTACGCTCGGTGATATCAATCCAGGTCACCAGGATATACTCCCGTTTGCCGTTTTTGTTGATTATCGTTGCATTTAGATCGACTATGAAAAGCTCCCCGTTCTTCTTTTGAAAAGTCATCTGCTTTGCTAATCTCTCACCCAGATTTATCCCCTCACTCGATGTGGTTTCCATTAAGCTTGCTTCGATTTCATCCTTGTTATCCTTGGGCCACCATGGATACGGGATTTTCATGCCGATTATTTCAGCCAAAGAGAAGCCGGTTAGCGTTTCAAAGGCGGGGTTGACATACTTTATGGTCCCATCAGCATATGTTACGAATATCGCATTGGATGTATTTGTCAGGAGGGTGGAGGTGAACTCTTCGCTTTCTCTAAGTTCCTCCTCCGCCTGTTTGCGCTCGGTAATATCACGGAAAACCCCTTGCATAATCGTTTTGTTGCCCAGTGTGATAACGCTCGCCGACATATCGACCTGGATAGGGGTGCCATCCGCGCGCAGGAGTATGGTTTCATCGGAAAGGACGATTTTTCTCTCTACGTGTTCACGGAAAATCTGTTGATACTTCTCGGCCATCTCCGGAGGGTGTAGCGCTGTCTGGTGCATACCGATGATTTTCTCCTTCGGCAGGCCGAGCATGGCGCATCCCGCCGGGTTGATATCGACCAGTAGGCCGGTAGCCGCGTCGGCGAGAATCACGGCGTCTTTGGCGTGCTCGAACAGGTTCCGGAACTTTTCCTCGGACTCTTGCAGAGCTTCCTCGGCTTGTTTGCGCTCGGTGATGTCTGAGGCCATCACGAGCAGGTAATCTTCACCCCCGATGTTGACATTTTCGGCGGACACTAACACGGGGTGTATCCCTCCGGACTTCACGTGAAAGTAAAACTCCTCGTTAGTTACCCGTCCTTTGTCCTTCATCATCTTCATCATACGTTCGCGGTCTTCCGGGTTGACCCAGATGTTGAGTTCAGTCACCTTGCGGCCGATGACTTCTTCGCGCGTATAACCTGTAAAAGTGGTGTAGCTGTCATTAATCTCAATAATGACGCCATCGCTCAACCTGGCCAGAGATAAACCCATGGGGCTATGACGGAAGATGCTGGCAAACTTCTCTTCGCTCTCGCGTAGCGCTTCCTCAGTACTCTCAAGCTCCGTGAGGCGTTGATAGACGGCTTTAAGCTCTTGAACAAGCTCTTTTTCAGTTTTTTGAGCGTTTCCCATTTCGCCAGTTCCTCAATTCTGGTTGAAAGGCCGTTTAACCAGACCGTTGTAGCTGTAAGTCCTCTTAGGCGCGTCGGTGTGCGATGTCGTTAGTAACCGGTAGTTGCCTGCGTGATCAGTCCGGTGGTGCTGCAGGAATAGGTACCTTGGGTGTTGGCCGTCCTCAGGTAATCAGGGTACAGCGGGTGTCCGGTAGGGAAGGACGACATATTGGCGGTGGCGGCCGTAGCGGCAACCGAGGTCAGTCTTAGCTTGGCCATCATCGTATCCATGGCAGTCTGGACGGTAACCAGTTCCGCCTTGGCGGCTTCCGTTTGTCCTTCACCGGCCAGGCCGGTGATATTGGGAATGACGACGGCCGCCAGTATGCCCAGGATAGCGACGACGATGAGCAGCTCTACCAGCGTAAAGCCTTTGTTACCGCAGTTGAGTCTCTTAAGAAACCTGTGCATTTTGTTTCCTCCTGAGTCGTTATTGAACAGTTGGTTCATCTTTGACCTCCCGGTAAGTATTTAAACCTTATTTTTTGTTTGGGTTAAGTCATAGGCCGTCACCTCACTTTTTACGTATTTGATTTATCTCCGGGTGCGTCTTTTTTTCTATCTCCTGGCTAATCTGTTTCGTACGGGAATGCTATGCTTGGCCAGGAATTCGGATAAGTCATCTCTCTCTATCCGGTAGTGACCGCCGGGTAGCCTGAAGGCCGGTAACTGCCCGGTGCTAATCCACCGTAAAACGGTAGTATTGCTTACCCCGCAACCTTTAGCAATAAAGCCGACCGAGATGAATTCCGGGGTCCATGGCTCGGATACCATACGCAAGCTGACCTCCCTTGATAACCTTTAATAATATTTAGGCGTTGACAGCATTATC
>CAZXYV010000001.1:15910-27807 GCA_964645025.1 uncultured Dehalococcoidaceae bacterium
CAGCATTATCGGCGTTAACGGTGTTTGATGCATTTGTAGTATATGCAAGCGGTATCACAGCCGTGTCACAGTATATAGTTAAAATTTCACATAAATATCACAGGAGGTCTTATTTAATACGTATTTCAGGGGGAAATGGCGTGGTTGCCGTAGCAAAGTTGTGAGCTTGAGGAGAAATTCTGAGCGGCCGGACGTCAGTCTGTGAAAAACCGGCTTACCCTCCCCCCTGACGGAGGAAGGGGAAGCTAGTTGAGCATCAGGAGGCACGGTTGAGGAGTTCTAGGCCCGGGCGTGTATTCGCCAGGATACCAGTGCGATAGTAATGGCACCGGCTGCCGCAACGATGAGGCAGACGAGCCAGCTACTCATCCTTTTCGGAGGTTCATTTCGGCGGGTCTCTTCGGATGGGAATGCCGTGCTCATTGGCAAAAGTAAAAAAGTCATCCCGGTGTATCCGGTTCTGGCCACCGGGTAGTTTAAAGGCCACCAGGTTGCCTTTCTCAATCCATCTTAAAACGGTAACCTTGCTTACGCCACACAACCTGGCCACGGCGCCGGTAGTGAGATATACCGGGTAAATTTCATCCTGAATTTTTAGCAAGTTCTACCTCCTCTCAACTGATAGCGCCGAACCGGTAACGGCCAGGCGATACCGTGATTAATAATTTAAAGGTATCGGGGTATATTACGTTATGCACACGGTTAACCCACTTTACGAATGTACTGGAACTACTTTAATCTCTGGTAATAACACGGAGGTCACAAATGGCGGTGTTACTTTCACAGAAAAGTCACATTCCCGGGAGATGTATCGGGCGTTTGGCCTGAATACAGAAACGCTTTGGCGATTATGGGGATGTGGACTGGCGGGCGGTCGAGGTGATGAGGAAATCAGGCGGAAAGGCGTTTGATGATTGCATCGGAGTCCAGGCCTTCGATGGCGATAAGTTTGTTCCGGCCTGTCTCCCCTTTGATGATAGATATGGAGGACTTCTTGACACCCAGTATCCGGCTGAGGAAGTCGGTCAGCTCCCGGTTGGCCTTGCCCTTCTCCGGCGGCGCGGCGATTTTTACCTGGAGGACGCCGCCGGTAAAACCGGCAATCTCATTCCGGCTGGCACCGGGATGGACTTTAATCTGGAGCAACCGGTGGCTGGTATTCGAATTAGTCGGCTGTTTTTTAATGATAATACGGTCCCGTTAATCTTTGCCGGTGCTGCGCCCTGATTGTAGCGCGATAGAGCCCAGCAATAAAATCGCCGCGAGTACGAACCAGAACATCCAGGTGAGCTCATAGGTGATTGGTTCGACTACTCCCAGGGCGGTGACGATGCCCATCACGGCGCTGAGGCCGCCGATGCCTCCCAGTATGCCTGCGAATGTTCCCATCGGGTGTACCTCCTTAGAGATTATTAGTAGGTAACGAGTAACTTGTCATGGCGAGGGCGAAGCCCGTGGCAATCTCCATCAAAGGCTTGGTTCAAGCAAGGGATTGCTTCGTCGCTCGGTTCACCCTGAGAGTAACCGAAGGGCTCCTCGCAATGACAGTATATATCTAACATTCTCTTCATCGATTTTTCGCCAGGCTTTCAATGATATATAATTATTAATATAAAACGCATTAATGTGATTCGCTTGGAGATAATATAGCATGAAACTGGCCAATAAGCTATTTTTCTACCCGGAGCAGGGTGAGCTCGACTGTAATACCTATGTCTTTACGGGCAGGCCCGGCATTATTATAGATCCGGGTAACCCGGAGTTCTTAGCAGCGAGAGTGGAAAGTATGCGTGAAGATGGCATCGTCCCTGACGAAATCGGCGTTATTGTCAATACGCACCTGCACATCGACCATTCCGCCGCCAATAAAACCTTTAAAGAGATATCCAAGGCTAAAATACTTATGCACCCCGTCCAGCAGCAAAACTACCGTTCTGTGGTTATCGATGGCGCCCGGATGTTTGGATTAACGCCACCGGAGTTCAAATGGGACGGTTTGCTGGACGATAGTCGCCTGAGCGCCGGCGGCGTTGAGCTGGAGTTGATTCTGTCACCGGGGCACTCGCCGGAATGCGTCTGCTTTTACTATCGGACGGCTAAAGTGCTGGTCTGCGGCGACGTGCTGTTTGAAATGAACACCGGCCGGGTCGACCTGCCCGGCGGTAATGGTGACGATTTGAAAAAGTCTATCGAGGCGCTGTCCCGGCTGGATATTGAGTACTTGCTCCCCGGCCATATGGGCATCATCACCGGCGCGGAGCAAGTCGCCGCTAACTTCGATTTTATCAGGAGCAACGTCTTCCCGTGGTTATAACCGGCGCCACGGCGGAGTCCTACGAGCTCGGCCCCATCCGACCGCCGAGCGAGGCCTATTCCCTCCTCGTCCGCGTCACTCGGAATTGCCCCTGGAACCGCTGCAAGTTCTGCCCTGTCTATAAAGGCGCGAAGTTTCAGCTCAGGCCGGTCGAGGAAATTAAGCGGGATATCTCAGCGGCCCGAAAAATATACGATGGCATAATTGAACTGGCGGGGAAGGCCGGTGGTGGCGATAACGTTCAGACAGCGGCGGCCCTGGCGGCCAATAGCGCTCCCAACGACGCCTGCCGTAACGTGGCGCTATGGATATACGGCGGTGGGGAGCATGCCTTCCTGCAGGACGCCAACACTCTTATTATGAAGACGCCCGACCTCGTCGAGGTTATCCGGTTCCTGAAAGATACCTTTCCCGGCATCAGCCGCATCACCACTTATGCGCGGTCGAAGACGGCGGCGCAAAAAACGCCGGCGGAACTGGCGGCACTCCGCGAGGCCGGGCTTTCCCGGATTCACATGGGACTGGAATCGGGCTATGACCCGGTGCTCCGGTTCCTGGACAAGGGCGTTACCGCCGCCGAGCATATCGCGGGCGGCAAGAACGTGGTGGCCTCGGGCATCTCCCTGTGCGAGTACGTCATGCCGGGCGCCGGCGGTAAGAAGATGTGGCGCGAGCATGCCCTGGAGACAGCCCGGGTGCTTAATGAAATCGGCCCGGACTTCGTCCGTTTCAGGACGCTGACCGTACAGCCCCGGATGCTGTTGCATGAAGATGTAGAGAATGGTAGCTTTATACGTGCCACGGACGAGGAGATAGTGGAGGAAATCAAGCTTTTATTGGATAATCTTAAATGCCGGTCGCAGGTCGTCAGCGACCACATGATAAACCTGCTGCCGGAAATCGAGGGCAAGCTGCCCGAAGACAAAGAAAAAATGCTGGGCGTCATCGGCCGTTTTCTGTCCCTGCCGCCGCGGGAAAGAGATAACTACAAACTCGGCCGCCGCCTGGGTATTTATCACAGCCTGGATGACCTGAACGATATTGACCTCCATGAGCAAGTCGTTCGGATGATAGAGAGATTGTATAAAAACGGGGAGGGCGTCAGCGACGAACTGCTCTTTAACCTGATGGAGAGGTATATCTGACATGGCCGGACTGGAATACGAAATAGGGGAATTATTGAGGGAAAAGGGGCTGACCCTGGGGGTGGTGGAGTCCGCCACCGGCGGGCTGATATCCCACCTGATTACCGGTGTCGCCGGCAGTTCCGACTACTTTAAGGGGTCGGTGACCTCCTACAGCAATGAGGTAAAGATAAGCGTTATCGGCGTTAAGGCGGCCACGCTTAAAAAATACGGTGCGGTGAGTCCACAGGTCGCCGAGGAGATGGCGGCGGGCGGCCGGAAGGTGCTGGCGGTAGACATATGCCTGGCCGATACGGGCATCGCCGGGCCGGGCGGGGCTACGCCGGGCAAGACGGTGGGGCTTTTCTACATCGGGCTGGCGCATAAAGGTGGCGTTTTCAGCCGTAAACATGAGTTTCACGGCGACCGAGCGCAGAACCAGCAGAGCGCCACGGAAGCCGCTTTGGGATGGCTGAAGGAATATTTAAACTCTCTGAATGACTGACTATTTATCCGCTACAACCTTCACCATCAGGCTCCGGTGCCGCGGCCCGTCAAACTCGCAGAAAAAGATGCCCTGCCACGTACCCAGTATTAAACTACCCTCTTCAACAAATATTACCTCGGAGTTACCGATGAGGCTGGCCTTGATATGCGCCGGGGAGTTGCCTTCGGCGTGCCGGTATTTTTGCTGCTGGGGCGCGATTAAATCAAGCTGCGCGGCGATGTCCTCCACGACATCGGGGTCGGCATGTTCGTTAATCATAACCGCCGCCGTGGTGTGCGGCACGAAGACATAGCACTTGCCGCTTTGAACGCCGCTGGACCTGACGATATCCCTGACCCTGCCCGTGATATCCTGGAACTCCACCCGGGCTCGAGTAGTAATATCGATATGGTGAATCATGTTTGCCTCTTATACCGTAATTTACGATACTATCCTACACCCTGTAGGGAGATGTGGCAATATTATCTGCTTATCACTTGCATGCCCTTTTTGCCCTTCTCTTACTTAACTCCCCTTTCCCTTCCCAGGGGAGCGACTGAACACCATGGGCAAGTCCAACGGTTGGTGGCTCTAACATAAGAACCGGTACAGCTACCGGGGCAGGTCAACCGGTAATACCCTCTAGATTACGCCCTCGGTCGCCAGTTTTTCCAGTTCCCGCTCGGTGTATCCCAGCATGCCGCCGTACACATCTAGATTGTGTTCGCCGAGAAAGGAAGCGGGGAACTTGATATTACCCGGCGTCCTGGAAAACTTAAATACGGAACCGGGGGCCTTAACCTTACCCGAGAGAAGCTGGTCTACCTCGATAATCATCTCCCTGTTATGAATCTGCGGGTCGTTACAGACCTGGCCGAAGTCGGGCACCGCCGAACACGGCACGTCGGCTTTCTTGAGCGCATCCAGTATTTCCGCCACGGTCTTCGTCTTCGTCCATGCCCCGATTAAAGCGTCGATTTCCTTTTTATATTTAATGCGTTCGTTCCCCTGGGAGCACAGGGGCGAGTTTAGCAAATCATCCCGTCCCATGGTTTTAAAGACCCTTTGAGTCTGGGCCAGCAACGGGGCGGCGATATAAACGTAGCCGTCCTTGGCGGGGTAAAGATTGGCGGGGGTAAGCCACTCATCGCCGTTACCGTATCTCTGGGGGACCCGGCCATCCAGAAAATAGGTGGGTCCGCACCAGATGGCGGTGGGCAGGAAGACACAGTCCTGCAGCGACATGTCCAGCACCTGTCCCTGGCCCGTTTTTGTCCGGTACTGCAAGGCTGCCACGATAGCCAGTGCGGTAAAGATGCCGGTCATCAAATCGGCTAAGGGTACGCCTACCTTGGTGGGTGTGCCATCGGGATAACCGGTTACACTCATCAGGCCGCCCATGGCCTGGGCGACCGGGTCGAAGACTACATCGAACTGGCGGGGACCGGTATGTCCGAATCCGGATATCGAGGTATATATCAGCCCGGGATTCAGTTGGCAGAGCGCCTGGCTCCCGAGACCGAGCCTGTCCATAACCCCGGGGGTGAAATTTTCAATCAGCACATCCACCTTCTGCGCCAGGGACCTGGCGATATCGCGGCCCTTCTCCGACGTCGGGTTGAGGGTGATACTTTTTTTGCCCCGGTTCAGCATGATAAATCCCCCGCTCTCCAAAGCTTCGGTCCGCGGGGTATTCTGCCTCGGCCCTTCCCCACCGTCACGGATGGTCCTTTCAACTTTGATGATTTCGGCTCCCAGGTCCCGGAGCAGCAATGTACAGAAAGGCCCGGCATATGCCAGGGAAAAGTCCAATACCTTGATGCCTTCAAGTGCGCCAGCCATGTTACCTCCTCTAATTTGATTTGTCGCATCGTTCCGTTCGGGTATAAGAAATGTGGAGCGGGCCGGTACTCGGGTTTTATTATAAGTTTTTTTATAAGAGTTCGCAATGAATTTACCTTGGGGGTTGGGTTGGGCATCAGCAGCCTACTCGATAAGCCCGTCTTACAGCTCTTTCGGCAAGCCATCGAGCGGGCAACATTTCAAGCTATTATTATCCAACAACCTAATTGTATTATCTTTGACCTCTATGTGGACTACGCCGTATAATTCACCTCAGAATGATTAACCCTTGAAAACTACATCCGGGGGTGTGATACATGCTTTTAGAGAGTCTTAAAGATAAAGCGGCCATTGTGGGCGTGGGTTATACCCCGCAGGGAAAAATCCCCGGCCGAAGCTCGCTGAGCTTTCACCTGGAAGCCGGAAAAAATGCCATCATGGATGCTGGTCTCAAGATAGCCGATGTGGATGGACTGCTAATACAGCCCACCATGGGTGACCCCACCGTCACCGCCCCGCTGGTTGCCCAGCACCTGGGACTGCGTCCCCGGTTTTTAGCGGCGCACGATGTCTGGGGAGCTTCCGCAGGTTGCCAGGTCCAGCAGGCTGTTTGGGCAGTTACTCACGGCGTGTCTAACTACGTCCTCTGCACCTATGGTGAAAATGCCCGCTCCGGCGCTAACGAGTATAATACTAACTTAAACGGCGGCGCTGAATGGGGTTATTTTGGCGCGGCGGCGAGCTATGCCATGGCCGCCCGAAGAGCGATGTATGAATTCGGCACGGGTCCGGAAACCTGGAAAGAGATAGCCGTGGCTGAGCGGCGTTGGGCTAATCTCAACCCCCGGGCGTTGATGTACGGCAAGACCATGTCTTACGAGGATTATTACAATTCCCGGCTTTACGTTGAACCTTTTCGCCTCTTTGATATCTGTCAGATATCCGATAGCGGCCGGGCTTTTATTGTCACCACGGCGGAAAGGGCCAGAGACCTTAAAAAGCGGCCGGTTTACGTGATGGGCACGGGCCAGGACCACCCGGTCAACAATCCTCCCCAGGCTATCCATCTGACAGGCAATACCGGCGCCAGGAAATCCAAAGAAGATGCCTTCAGAATGGCGGGAATAACCCTGAAAGATATTGATGCCTGTGAATTCTATGATTGCTTCACCTATACGGTGGAAGTAGAGTTGATAGACTACGGGTTCTTCAGCCGCGGTGAGGGAAAGGATTTCCTGAAAGCTGCCAGAATGGGCCCCGGCGGAGATTTTCCCATAAATACCTCCGGAGGTCTGCTTTCCGAAGCCTATCAGATGGGTTTTACGCCTCTCACCGAGGCGGTGGTGCAGCTGCGGCGGGAAGCCGGAGAAAGACAACTGGGGAAGCAGACCCACACTAAAGAACCGGAAATTATTTTAGTCGGGAACAATGGTGGCGTGATGCAGACCCACAGCACTGTCATCTTAAGGAGATAGTCCATGGCCAGTTATATGAAACCATTGCCGCTGATTAACGAGGAGACTAAACCCTACTGGGAATATTGCCGGAAGCATGAACTAAGGATGCAGAAATGCCTGCAATGCGGGCATATCCGCTTTCCCATCAGCGTAATCTGTCCCAAATGTCATTCCATGGAGGCTGAATGGGCCAAGTTGAGCGGGAAGGGGACGATATATAGCTTCACTATCTACCGCGTGCCTTACCATCCGGCTTTTAAGGATGATATACCGTACGTGGTGGCTATCATCCAGCTGGATGAAGGACCCCGTCTGGAAAGCAACATTATCGGGTGCAGGGTAGAAGACGTCAGGATTGAAATGCCGGTAGAGGTCGCTTTTGATGACGTTACCAGCGAGGTTACCTTACCGAAATTCAGACCGGCTGATGTGGAGGTGAAGAAATGACTTACGCTAATCTGTTGCTTACCAGAGAGGATGGGATTGGTATCGTCACTATCAACCGGCCCGGGGTATTGAATGCCCTGAATATTGAAGTATTTACCGAGCTTTATACGATGTTCACGGAAATTGAAAATGACCCGGATATCCGGGTCGTCATACTCACGGGGTCGGGGAAAGCCTTTGTCGCCGGGGTTGATATCCGGGAAATGAAAGATAACGACTCTGTTAGTATCGAGAGATTCATAAAAATCGCCCGCCGGGCCGGTGACGCGGTTTACGCTTTGAGAAAACCGGTGATAGCCGCCATTAATGGCTATGCCTTCGGTGGGGGCAATGAATTGGCCTTAGCCTGTGATTTAAGGATTGCCTCGGAACAAGCCCAATTCGGTCAGCAGGAGATAAACCTGGGGATAATCCCGGGAGGTGGCGCTATCCAGCGGCTTACGCGGCTGGTGGGCATGACTAAAGCCAAAGAGCTGGTTTATTGCGGTGACGTGATTGACGCCAGGACAGCCCTTGAAATAGGATTCATTAATAAAGTTGTACCCCAGGAAAAACTCATGGATGAAGCCCGGGCACTGGCACGGAAACTGCTGGGCAAAAGCAGCCTGGCGCTGTCTTACGCCAAGCAAGCATTTCATACCGGCGCCGATATGGACCTCGCCGCAGGTATGGACCTGGACGAGCGCTATTTTGCCCGGTGTTTTGACACTGAAGACCAGAAAGAGGGTATGAAGGCTTTCGTGGAGCGCCGGAAACCGGAATTCAGGAACAGGTAGTAGAATTCGGGTCCGGGCGGCGGGTTTAACGTGCTAAAAAAATAAGGCCAGGAAATGCATTACGAAGCCCATATCACAACTCACATCATTCTCTTTGCCGTAGTTCACGAGCAATTACACGTAACGTCTTTCGCTTGACGCTCCTGTTGTCGCTTTAGTATTATCAATAAATAGGAGACCACTTAACTCGCTGAGGGGCTGGTGTAAAAGACAATGATTGTTGAAATGAGGAAAGGCGCCACCAAATCAGAAGTAGGCGCGGTGGTGCAGAAAGCGAAGTCGCTGGACTTAGGCGTCCAGTTGAATATCGGCACGGATAAAACGGTCGTAGCCCTGCTGGGGAGCAATACCGGCCAGATACCGACGGATATTTTCGCCGTTCTCCCCGGTGTGGAGAGCGTCACCCGTATTATGAAGCCGTATAAGTTAGCCTCCCGTGAGTTCCGGCCCAAGGGCACGATAGTCGATTGCAGCGGGGTGAAAATCGGGGGTGAACGTATTGTTGTTATGGCCGGCCCGTGCGCCGTGGAAAGTGAAAAGCAACTCATGCAGGCGGCGGAGGGGGTAAAAAAAGCCGGCGCCAGCATTATGCGCGGCGGCGCCTTCAAACCCCGGACCTCTCCTTTCAGCTTCCAGGGCTTGCAGCAAAAAGGACTCGAGCTACTTGACAAGGCCAGAGAACAATATGGGATGCCGGTGGTCACCGAGGTGGTTGACCCGTATGACGTCGAGATGGTAGCTTCCCACGCCGATATGCTTCAGATTGGCTCACGCAATATGCAGAACTTCGCCCTGCTGACCAACGCCGGTAAAAGTAACCGTCCCGTGGTACTGAAACGCGGCTTTTCCTGTACGATTACCGAGTGGCTGACCGCGGCGGACTACCTATTAGCGGAAGGGAAAAACCAGGTTGTCCTTTGCGAGCGGGGCATCCGGACGTTCGAGGATAGTATCCGCTTTTCGCTGGATATTTCGGCGGTTCCCGTGATTAAAAAGTCCAGCCACCTGCCTGTGATTGTCGACCCCAGTCATGCCGCCGGTCATTATTCGCTCGTACCGGCTATCGCCAAGGCGGCGGTGGCGGCGGGCGCGGATGGTCTGCTCATCGAGGTGCATCCCAATCCCAAGGAGGCCCTCGTCGACGGACTGCAGTCGCTTTCCATTTCCGACTTTACCCGCCTCATGGAAGAGCTGCGGGCCATTGCCAAATCCATCGGCAGGTATATCTAGTTGAGATATTACTGACCGTTTACTACCGTCTTGACAGGATATGGTACATGTATAAAGATTACGTTGTCCTGCGGGTTGACGACATTTCCATTGTCGGGCAGCTTTTATTGCCTGATGACAAGGCTCCACACCGTCTGGTATGTCTCTGCCACGGCGCGCCATCGGGTATTACCCCGGAGCACGACGATGGCGGTTATCCGGCGCTGGCGGAGCAGATTTGCCGGGAAGGATTTGGTGCTTTATTCTTCAATTTCAGGGGGGCGGGGGACAGCGGCGGCAATATGGACCTGGCGGGCTGGACGCGTGACCTGCAAGCCGTCATTGATTATCTCTGGAGCCTGGATAATATCGATAAGTCCCATCTGTACCTGGTGGGCTTCAGTGCCGGGGCGGCCGTATCTGTCTACGTAGCCTCGAAGGATAAGCGGGTTGCCGGGGTGGCGGCCTGTGCTTGCCCGGCGGAGATGACTCCTTTCAACGCGGATAACTGGGAAACGCTCATCGAAAATTTCCGTAACGTCGGCGCCATCAGGGATAAAGATTTTCCTCCGTCAGTAGCGGAATGGGTTGACGGCTGTAAACAGGTTAATCCTGAAAGGCATATTGCCGGAATTGCCCCCCGCCCTCTGTTGCTCGTGCACGGTAGCCTGGACAAGACGGTGCCGGTTGACCATGCCCACCGGCTTTACGAGAAGGCCGGGAAACCTAAGAAACTGGTCGTCATCGAGGGGGCCAGTCACCGATTGCGGCGGGAAGACAGGGCGGTCGGCGCTATTCTGGACTGGTTGAAGTCCCTGTAAGACGGCCCGGGAAAATTGACCCTCAGCGTCCTTATGAGTTATAATCATATTGCGGAGTCCTTCAAGATGAGCTTAAAGGCGGGATAATCTTGCACGAGTCTTGCGGTGTTTTCGGTGTCTATTCACCCCACGAGGATGTAGCCCGTCTTACCTTTTTCGCACTCTTTGCCCTCCAGCACCGCGGCCAGGAAAGCGCCGGTATCGCTACGGCCGATGGGAAACAAATCAGGGTTTTCACGGGCATGGGACGGGTTGCCAACGTCTTTACCGAGGATAATCTTAGACCCCTCACCGGGCACATCGCCATTGGGCATAACCGCTATTCGACCGCCGGCTCCAGCCGGGCCATTAATGCCCAGCCGATTATCGTCGGCAACGATGGCAGTACCATGGGCATCGCCCACAACGGCAATATCGTTAACGCGGCCCATCTCTATGAGGAGCTGGCCGCGCTGGGCTATACGTTCCGGGGAAGCACCGATTCCGAGGTTATCGCTAACCTCATCCTTTCCTGTCCCGAAAATAGCTGGTTAGAAAAGATAAAATATGCCATGCACCGGCTCCAGGGGGCGTATTCGCTGGTCATCCTCACACCGCGGGAGCTCTATGCAGTGCGTGACCCTTTCGGCGTGCGCCCGCTTTGCCTGGGCACTATCGACGACGGCTGGGTGGTAGCCTCCGAGACCTGTGCCCTCGACCATATCGGCGCCAGCTTCGTCCGGGAGGTTGAGCCGGGGGAAATCATCGCCATCAATGCCAACGGTATCACCAGCTACCCGGGTGAACCGGGCCGGAAGGGACTCTGTATTTTCGAATATATCTATTTCGCCCGGCCGGACTCCTTAATCAACGGGCGTTTGCTCTACCCGGCGCGGCAGGCGATGGGAGCGGGACTGGCGCGGCAGTATCCCGTCGATGCCGACCTGGTCATCGGGGTGCCTGATTCGGCCACCGCCGCCGGCGTGGGTTATGCTCAGGAATCGGGCATTCCCGTCGCCGAAGGACTGATTAAAAACCGCTATGTCGGCCGTACCTTTATCGAGCCTGACCAGCGTATCCGTGACCTGGGTGTGAAACTTAAGTTCAATCCGATGCCCCAGATGCTGCACGGCGAACGCCTGGTGGTGGTTGACGATAGCATCGTCCGCGGCACAACGACTCCCAGCGTAATTAAAATCCTGCGTAAGGCGGGCGCGAAGGAAATCCATATGCGCATCTGTGCGCCACCCATTAAATACCCTTGCTTTTTCGGCGTGGACATGGCCACGCGGCGGGAGCTTATCGCCGCCCAGAAGAGCATCCCGGAAATCTGTAAATTCATCGGGGCCGATACCCTGGGCTATTTAAGTATCGATGGGCTGATTAAAGCCGTCGACCTGCCGCGGGACAATTTCTGCCTGGCCTGTTTTACCGGCGATTA
>CAZXYV010000002.1:0-24848 GCA_964645025.1 uncultured Dehalococcoidaceae bacterium
GTAGTTGCCGGTCCGATTGCCTTTATCCTGGGTTTTATCATTCACCGGACCATTTTCAAAAAACTCCTTAGCTCATCGGCTTCTCCGGGCGCCTTCGAAAGCAATTCCATGCTGGCTTCTTTCGGCCTCATGTTTATTATCCAGAACCTTGCCTATATCGCCTGGGGGCCGGAAATCAGAGGATATTCCTATCTACAGCGGCCGGTCGATATCATGGGAGCGATGTTCGGCGAAAACAGATTGGTGACCCTCGGGTTTGCCCTACTTATCGGCCTGGCTTTCTATCTCTTTTTAGCCCGTACCCGCCTGGGTAAAGCCATCCGTGCCGCCGCCCAAGACCCGACGACGGCCGGACTAATGGGCGTGAACATCAACCTGGTGCTGGCAATATGCTTTGGACTCGGCGCGGCCATGGCCGGGGTCGCCGGAGTACTTATCAGCATGTGCTACCCTGTTAATGCCGCCATGGGGCTGGAATATACTATCATCGCCATTATCGTCGTCGTCCTCGGAGGCCTGGGCAGTATCCCCGGCAGTTTTATCGGCGGCTTCGTGCTGGGCATCATCGGCAGCATCGTGACCTATTTCGAACCCGGGCTGGCGCTGGCGGCCTACTACATTATTTTCATTCTCCTGCTTCTGGTTAAACCGACAGGTATCATGGGAAAGTAGCCAAATGAACATTGCCGGAACTGATTTAAAAAAGCTGATTTCGCCCGGGATACTCGTCCTGGTACTGGTGATATTAGCCACCTTCCCCACCTACGGCTCGCCTTATTCTATAATATTGCTGACCAGCCTCCTGATGTATATCATCCTGACGGTTAGCTGGACGATTTTTTCCGGTCCTACCGGTTATATCTCGCTAGCGCCGGCGGCGTTTTTCGGGGTCGGCTTATACACATCAGCCATCCTGGGTAAAGAGCTGCCCTTGCTTATCGTGGTGCTTCTGGGCGGTCTTATCAGCTCCTGCCTGGCGCTGCTCGTCGGCGCCTTGACCTTAAGGCTCAGAGGCATCTATTTTGCCATATTTACCTTCGGGCTGGTGGAGCTTATCAAACACCTCCTGCTCTGGTACGAGATTAAATACACCGGCACGCGCGGGCGTTTCGTTATCCTCGTAGATAACGAGACTATTTATTTTATTATTCTCGGTATTTTCGTGATATTGCTGATTACCGCTTATTGTATCAGGCACTCTAAATACGGGTTAGCTCTGCAAAGCATCGGCCAATACGAAGAGGCCGCGGCTCATATGGGCATCAACGTGACCGCTTTAAAAATAGTTATTTTTGCCGTCAGCGCTTTTTTCATGGGGGCTGTCGGCTCCATCATGGCCACAAGGTGGACATATATCGATCCGTACAGCGCTTTTAACCCGCTGTTTTCTTTCCTGCCGGTTCTGATGGCTATCTTCGGAGGCATGGGGCAGTTTTATGGCCCCATCGTGGGGGCGGCTATCTTCGCCTACCTGGAAGAAGTTTTATTGACCAAGTTCCCCTATTACTATATGCTCTGCTTCGGTATCATACTGGTCGTAACTATTCTCTACCTGCCCAACGGCATAGTAGGGCTGATACAGAGTTTAAGGAGCCGTGTCTCGGGAGGGCGACATGCACCTTCTTGAAGGAAAAGGGGTGACCAAATACTTCGGGGGATTGGCCGCGGTAGCCGACGTTGATTTCCACGTTGACCAGGGCGAGGTAGTCGGCCTGATCGGCCCTAACGGCGCCGGTAAAACAACCCTTTTTAATTTAATATCTGCGGCTCTCGTACCCAGACCCGGAACTATAATTTTTAAAGGTACAAATATTACCGGAATGAAGCCTTATAAAATCTGCCGCATGGGTATCGCCCGGACTTTTCAAACGATTAAAATATTCGCCCATTTACCGGTTTTCGATAATGTGCGGGTCGGCTCGCTTTTCGGGACATCAGTAAAAATATCTTCAGCCGAGGCGGAAAAGGAAGCGGCGGAGCTACTGGAGTTTGTAGGTTTAGCAGACTTGAGCCGCACCCTGGCTAAAGACCTGACGCTGGCCAACCAGAAAAGACTCGAAGTGGCCCGGGCCCTGGCCACCCGGCCAGAAATACTTTTACTTGATGAGTTAATGGCCGGTCTGACCTATACCGAAGTCGCCCAGGCCATGGAGCTCATTAAAAAGATACATGAAAGAGGCATTACCATTGTCATGATCGAGCATGTCATGAAGGCAATTATGAATGTCTGTGACCGGATAATTGTTCTCCACCACGGTAAAAAAATAGCTGATGGCACCCCGCAGGAGATTGCCGGCAGCCAGACGGTAGTTGAGGTGTACTTAGGTGAGCAGTCCCATACTGGAAGTCAATAATATTAATGCCTTCTACGGCAGTATTCAGGCCCTGTGGGACGTCTGCGTGACAATCAACGAAGGGGAAATAGTCGCCCTCATCGGGGCCAATGGTGCCGGCAAGACAACCCTGCTCCATACGATTTCCGGTATCTTGCGTCCGGCCTCCGGTACGATTAATTTCCTCGGGAGGAGAATCGATAATCTATCACCCCACGCTATCGTGGAACTCGGTATCTCCCATATCCCCGAGGGCAGAAAGCTTTTTACCGAAATGTCGGTGCAGGAAAACCTGGAAATGGGCGCTTATACCGCCCGCGCCTGGAAACTCCGGCATGAGACTATCGAGCAGGTCTTCCGGCTTTTCCCCATTTTAAAGGAAAGGGGCAAGCAGTTGGCCAGGATCCTGAGCGGCGGTGAACAGCAGATGCTGGCCATGGGGCGGGGGCTGATGTCCAGACCTAAATTGTGCATTATCGACGAGCCTTCCAACGGGCTGGCGCCCAGACTGGTAGCGGAGGTCTTTAAAATCATCAAGTCACTACGCGAGCAGGGCATAACCATCTTGCTCATCGAGCAGAATGTCCGCCAGACCCTGGAGATAGCCGACCGCGCCTGCGTGCTGGAAAACGGCCGGATAACTCTGGAAGGGTGCTGCGATGAACTCATCCAGAGCGACCATATTAAAAAGGCCTATTTGGGGCTTTAGCCTGAGTAAGATTCAGGAGGTAAATTAAAGATGTCATCGGAAGAAAAACAGGAAGCATTATTCCGGAGGTGGCTTGCACCGGAGGGGGTCATATTTGCCAGTTCCGAAGCCGAAAAAACCTATCAAGCCCGGGTAACCAGGATAAAAGAAGCCATACAGATGAAGCAACCCCCGGACAGGGTGCCGGTATTCGTGCTCCCCAGCTTTTTCCCCATTTACCATGCCGGGATAACTCCCCGGGATGCGATGTACGACTACGCCAAGCTCGCCGCGGCCTACAAGAAATTCCTCCTGGACTTTCAGCCGGACGGGCACATCGGCGCAGACATGCCCGGCCCGGGCAAGTTCTTCGACATCCTTGATTATAAACTCTATTCCTGGCCCGGCCACGGTGTCCCGCCAGAGCGTTCCTACCAGGCTAACGAAGGCGAATATATGAAGGCTGATGAATATGATGCCCTTATCCACGACCCGTCGAATTTCATGAGTAATGTCTACTTTCCGCGTATCTTCGGCGCCCTCGATGCCTTCAAAATGCTCCCTACGCTCACCGGTGTACTAGAAATGTACGGGGTTGCCTATAGTTTTATACCCTTCGGCCTGCCTCCTGTTCAGGCCGCCTATAAAGCCCTCATGGAAGCCGGTAATGAAGTCATGAAATGGCTGGCCGTAATCGGCGCCTGGAACCAGGAGGTCACCGCCGCGGGATTCCCCAATATTGTCGGCGGTTTTACCAAGGCGCCTTTCGATGTCATCGGTGACACCCTGAGGGGCACCCGGGGCATAATGGTGGATATGTACCGCCAACCCGAAAAGCTTCTCGAAGCAATGGAGGCGATTACTCCCCTTATGATCAAGATGGGGGTAGGCGCGGCGCAAATGAACGGGAAACCACTGGTTTTCATGCCCCTGCATAAAGGCGCCGATGGCTTTCTCTCTGAGGCTCAGTTCAAGAAATTCTATTGGCCTACCTTGAGAAAGGTCATGGTGGGCTTGATTGATGAAGGCGTCGTACCGTTTCCGGCGGCAGAGGGAGGGTACAACACACGCCTGAACATCGTCAAAGACCTCCCAAAGGGTAAAACCTGCTGGATGATTGACCAGTCAGACATGTCCGAAGCCAAAAAAACACTGGGCCGTGTTGCCTGCCTCGCTGGTAATGTGCCCTCCGCCCTGCTGAGCCTGGGCACACCCCAGCAGGTGAAAGATTATGCCAAAAAACTCATCGATACCTGCGCCAAAGGCGGCGGCTACATTATGAGTAACGGGGCGTTTTTTGATGAGGCTAAGCCGGAGAATGTCCGCGCTATGGTTGACTTTACCGTAGAACACGGTGTTTATAAATAGGCACTTAAAGGTCGGAAATGTATCCGGGTTAGCTGCTTACATTCGTTTTCCCGGATGATACAGGGGGTAGCAATGGCACGACTAAAGAGGACAAAAGAAAAGATTATTAAAAAAGCCGAGGAACTGGGGACAGAATACGAGGCTAAATACAAGGGCTGTGGTCAGTGCACTTTTTTGGCAATAGCTGATGCTTTGAGGTGGGGAGGCTTGGAAATTATCCCGAAGGATATGGAAGAAAGACTTTTTTCAGGGATATGCGTTCTGACCGGTGGTGTCAGTATGACCGGAGATGGTACCTGCGGTGCCGTCGCCAGCAGTGTTTTGTTGATTGGTATTGCCTTGGGCATTTCACGTGAGGGTCAGGACAACAGCGTTTTACGCAGGGGTTGCGCCACCGTCCGGGATACGCTTCTGGCCAAATATTATAAGGAATATGGTTCCATTCTCTGCAAAGACGTCCAGCGTAAATATTTCGGGAAGGCCTGGGACCTGACAAGTGATGAGATGAGTCAGGAGTTTCTGGGAGTGACACAGGGGTGCACTATAATGCAAACGGCAAAGTGGGCCACCGAGATTATTCTGGATGAACTGGAAAAGGCAAAACCAGGGTAAATAGCTTAGAGCCTCCTTGCCGTTAGTCTGGTCATAGTGCAAGCAAATCAGTCATCCCCATGTTTGTACAGTGGTAATTCGGGATGTGATGCTATTTTTGGTCTTCATCGGTGACACGGACGAACTGGTAAAGCTGCTCGGGCGTTGAATAGTAGCTTTCGTCTTGCAGCAAACTAAGGTTTTCGCTGAAGTACGTATTGAGAATAACTCTAAAGGAATTGAGCGGCGTAATGGACTCATATAGCATATGATAATCGCTGTCAGGCAGGAAATATGTATTAAGTATATTCATCCTCTCGTTCAGTTGCACCTCGGTCATTTCATCGAGCGTGTCTCCGACCTCTATGGTAGCACTCGACCCGTGGTCTGATTGCATGACGATAATGGGCGCGGTCCGGGATTTCAATAGTATTTCATCAATCGTCTCTCTAAGCTTCTTGTTGATAAAGATTAATTGCTCCACGTATCCCTTCTGATAGTACTGTGCCTCATTTGCGGCGTAAAATTCCACCCCAATAGCTGGGTCTCCCTTACTGTCAAACACGAAAGGAGTGTGCACCCCTCGCGAATGGACGAAGACAAATTTTGGTCCGGTTATCTCAGTTATATTACTCAGTGTATCAAACACATACAGCGAGTTCCTTCTGATATCGGCGCCCCATATAACCCTGAAAGGTTCCAGTGCCGTGGTTTTGAGCAGAGCAACCGCAAAATTTGTCATCCCCAACCCGAACGCTCCATGGCCCGGTAGATACACTTCATCATATTTATCAATGCCCTCGCTAAAAATACCATCGGATATATAAATGCAATAGTAGCCATTCGCCTTTAAGAATTGCATCAGCCTATTGTTTGAAATAAGCTTCCTCAGAATCGAATAATCGCCTGCTGCCATGTCATTGGCTGTTATCAGGTTGTCAAGATATTCCATATTCAAGGATGATGAGATGGACAGGGCGGTATGAGCATAATTAGACCGGCTTTTATCAGCAACGTAGAACCCTTTGTCAGCCAGATAACCGAGAAATTCGCTGTTATCGTAGCCAAAGATATCCTTCAGGGTGCTTTGTCTCGCGTAGGAATCCACTATTATATAGTAGATATCCGGCGATTGAACGCTTGCTCTTGAAGCCGGTTTTTCGATACCGTTACCGGGGGCATCGGTAGCGGTAGCAATGCCGGCATTAGCAGACATGCTAAGCCCCTGGATGGCAATATTGATGATGGAGATTCCAATCAGAGTGAAGGCTACAACATTCAAGGTCCTGTGAAGCTGGGAGAAGCCAGTGTGTGCTCTGATAATCAAAACGGAACCGGAGATGAAGACAGCCAGCCACAGAAACCCCAGGAAGATAGTGCCTTTAACCGGTCCCAGTACCGGAGCAACGTTAGAGGAAACACGCCCGTAAGAAAAAAATAGCACCAGTAGCAGGGACGTTACCAGTCCACTCTTGCCATAATCCCTGGTTATCACCTTCAAACATAGAAATACTACTGATGTACCCAGAGTCACGGCGACTATCGGTAGCAGTATATCGATGACCGGTACTTCGTCGATATTATGGGCAAAGAGAAAAAGTATCGGAAATAAGCCGAACAAGAAGGGGTGGATAATTCGTGGAACTGCTATTTTCATGGTCTCTTCGCCTGCATAAGATACAGGGTTCTCTGTGAGTTTCTGACATTTACAGATTCACGTATCAAAAATAGCTTCTCGAATTCGCTCTGAAAAGCTTCCTTGGTATAGCCGGTGAATATATCCTCTCTTGTTGTCAGAAGCCTTTGTACCTGAGAATCGGTCTTGGGAATGAACTCGACTATAAGGGAGTGGCAGATTGCATGGAAAAACTCGGCGAGCTCGCTTAGCGAGACATTGTTGGAGATGACCATATGGTGAACCAGGGCTAGGGCAATTACTGTATTGGTCGGACCGCGCTCCATCAAAGACATCCTCTCCTTATTCTGCCAGCCGATGCTCGGGCTGGGATTGGTTAAGTCAAGTACAAGGGGAAGTATGTTTGTTTCGTGGTTGCGGGCACATTCGAGGTAGTTTTTTTCGACCGCCGCCGGGTCAATATCAAAGGATATGGTTTTTGTGCCCCCGTTAGCCGCCAGACGACTGAACATCCCTACGTTGGCTCCGAGATCCCATACGCTCTCCGGGCAAATCGACTCCAGGAATCCGGCAACAATCTGCTTTTTATGCTCAAGCGCATCCGCAGAATAGTTCGTATCCTCGTAGTAATCTGCCCACTCCGTACCCGCCGGACGCCACTTGAGTTGTTTGATAGCGGACTTCAGGTTGCCCACAAGACCGAGCAGTGACACTCGTTTCATTCTATAGCTGCCCACAGCCGTGCCCTTATCGGCAAAGTGTTTCTGGCTTTTAGCATGAAGGTGAATATGAGAAAGCGAAGAAAATTTTAGCCAGCTCGCTAATGGCAGTAGCGAGCTGGCTAAATCCAGGGGGACGCCATCCATGTAGACCCTCAACAATTGGTTCAATCGTACATCTTTTTGCGCCATCAAGGTCAAGGGTGCCAGGAAATGCTGACAGAACTGCTTGTAGGCAACCCATGGATACCCTTCCCGGTAGTTTTCAAAGGAAAGGGTATCCATGAGTACCGGCCTGCCTTCACGAAACTGTATATTATAGGCACTGCAATCCTTCAACGTCATTCCGAATTCCAGTGCTATCCTTTCAATCTCAAGCGTGGTTAGGGCGGCGGCTTTTAGCTGACTGAAACACCATTCGTAGGGATACGATATAAACCCGATGCGCTCTGGCTTCAATACTCTATGGGCGTCCTTTGATTGCTCACAGTCAATATCAACCTCGGTGTGAGGAATCAGCAACCTGGCGCCGGTCAGTTTATCATAGAGGCCTGAGTTCATTAAGCGGTCATAATGTTCCTGATAGACAGGGTTTACCCGGCGATATATCTCATTATCATGTACGAACAGAAAGCCACTTGGATCACGGAATGACCCAAAAACGCTCAACTTACCGGTTTCTCCCTATTGGTCTTGGAGAATATACCACTCAAGAACCTCCTAACTTTCCTCCAATACACCTCAAGCATGAAAAGGGCTCCGACAATACTACCGATAACAATCTGTAGAATAATGCTACCTGTCCCGGGGTCGATATAGTTGTGGATACCTAGCGCCGATGGCGTTAAGTGTCCGCTGCAGAGATACGCTGAAATATGCAATCCTGTTTCCAATAGTTCAACCATAATTTACCTCCCCAAGTGTCAGCTGGGCTTCTTGCTGTACTGACCTGCCCCCAGTAGTTGTACTCCTGGTTAGCCGCTCTCCCACGACATAGCCTACAATCTCACTGGTAAACAGATCCTTATCTGGGATTTCCCGTATCAACTCGTAGTGAGCTGACCCTCGTCCCTCTTTAGTCTTAATACCAAATGATATACCCATCGCATCCGATTGTCTCCACGCCACTGGGATACCTAGCATCTCTACACCTTTGCCTGTATCCCCCGACACTAAACAGGCTAATTGGCGTAATCATAGCACTTTTTATGACATTTGTCAAAATTTCTGCTCAGTATCCCCCAGACAACTCATAGCCTCCCGGGAGTTCAGCTCCGGTACCCCGGAACACCTGTTTAGCAAACCAGAAGTAGCTCTCCACCCGAAAAAAGACGATACTTTCCCTATCTTCTTCATCTGGCTGCCTTTGTGTGCCCTCAGTGTGCTAGGAAAATGCTCAAACCTGCGGATTAAGGGCAAAGCATGCCTGTTGCTTCCGCTATTGTAGTGTTTCATGTAAATAGAAGAGTAGCATATTGATAATTGACAAAAAATGTCTACTATGCTAACATTCCACAGCGTCTAAAAACTAATATGCCGATTTATTCAAAATATAATTCAACATACAAGATTAATTTATTAGAATTATGTAAAAATACCATTGGACGCCATGATTTAAGCGATAAGCCCGGGAACATATTATTTTATAATCTATATCTTACGTCATAAAAGACAGAGGGAGGTGAAAAAAGGCCAGAGACACGATAGTTCTACGGCTCATCCGAATGAGAAGTGAATAAACATTATTATTACGGAGGTGGTATAAAAGTGAAAAAGGTAACCATTCTGATAATTACTTTACTGGTAGCTGTGCTAATCTTCGGTGCTTGCTCTGAAGCAACCCCTACTACGTCCGCGCCAACCACAAGCGCACCTACTACATCCGCACCAAAAACGACTGCCCCAACTACGGCTGCACCAACTACGGCTGCTACTACCACAAAAGCGCCGACCACAACTGCAACAAGCGCCATAACAAAGGGCGGTACTTTAAAAATAGCTGACCCGGTTTTTCCGAGTAACTTAGGTTGGACGGCAGATCCCGCCTGGGGGCGTGGTGGTCACGCCCCGGCCCTTTTCTTCGATACTCTCCTCAAGCAAGATAGCAACGGGAATACCGGGCCTAACCTCTGTTCGGCATTCACGGTCGCCCCGGACAAGAGCACCATCACGCTTACCCTGAGAAAGAGCGTCAAGTTCCATGACGGGTCGGACTGGAACGCCGCCACGGCCAAGTGGAACCTGGATATATTAATCAGTGCCAAATTGGGTGATTACAAGGAATTCAAATCGGTAGACATCGTGGATGACAACACGATAAAAATAAATATAGGTACCTACACCAATACCCTGCTCACCACCCTGTCCGGCACTTACGTCATCTCTAAAGCCGCTTATGATAAAAACGGTGATGCCTGGATGAAGTTGAACCCGGTCGGGACGGGGCCTTTCATCTGTACCAAGTTCGAGTCCGAAGTCTCCGCCAAAGGCGTCAAGAATCCCAACTACTGGCAGCAGGGCAAGCCCTACCTGGATGCCGTGGAGTTTTTTAAAATTAATGACACCATGACCAGGTCAGCCTCTCTCCAGGCAGGGGAAGTGGACATCATCGGCGGTGACCTCTCCAAGGTGGAGTATGACCTCCAGCAAAAAGGATTCGATGTTGTCAAGGGCTATATCTCGGTCTATACCCTGATACCCGATAGCAAAAATACTAACTCGCCCTTCGCCAATCCCAAAGTACGCGAGGCAATGGACTATGCCATTGACCGCGATAATCTCGTCAAGGCCCTCGGCTATGGTTTCTGGGCTACTACCTACCAGTTTGCTCTTCCCGGAACATCCGCCTTCAACCCGGCCCTGACGCGGCCTTATGACCTGAATAAAGCGAAACAGTTGCTGGCCGAGGCCGGTTATCCCAACGGTCTCAAAGCTTCGTTTACCGTAAATTCGGCGGTAAGCAACCGGGACGCCGTGACTGCCATACAATCATCCCTGAGCAAGGCAGGGATCACGCTCGACATGCAAATAGTAGACGGTACGACGGCCAACAACTACTACGCGAATGGCTGGACCAATGGTTTACAGGGTGCCGCGTCATCGATAGGGGCCAACGTGAACGCTTCTCTTACCGCGTTGACCAAGGACGGCCCGACGTGGTACGTCAGCCTGGACAAGACTGAAGACTTTTATAACCTGTACCGTGCCTCGCTTACCTCGCCGCAATACGATGTTGCGCTGGTGCAAAAAGCGATAAAGTACTGGTTTGATAACGCGACCTTTAACTGCATTTATGCCGTTTCACGCGGTGTGGTCCTGCCGCCGTGGGTGCACGATACCGGTTTCTACACCCGCCACCGTTTCTGGTACTGGGAACCGGCCGATACCTGGATGAGCAAGCATTGATGCTCTGTAATCTTTAGACGAAGGAAAATAAATACTTTATAGCGCCGGCTGAAGAGTAAAAGAAAAGGAAAACTAGAATAAAGGACAGGGAAAAGTATATAAGAATAAGAGGAAAACATACTTTTCCCTGTCCCATCCTCTTTTCAAGAAAGAAGATAAAACGAGACTCTATCTCTTTTTATTTTTTGCTATGTTAGGACGTAGCCGGTATCGGTTTGAGTTATAATTCAGTTTTTAAAAGAGATTAATTATGACTACGTATATCATTCGTAGGCTGATACAGGGTTTCTTCATCCTCATTCTGGTCACCCTCATCGTGTTTCTGGCTATGAGGCTGCTTCCGGGCGACCCCATTTACATGATATTGGGTGAGGCTGAGCTATCCAACATGACGAGGGAAGCAATTGACGAAATAAGGCATGAGTATGGACTGGATAGACCCTTGCTGGTGCAGTATGTTGACTGGATAGGGGGTATTTTTCATGGTGATTTTGGTATTTCAATCGTTTATGATTACTCACCGCTGAGAGTAATAGGCAAGGCAGTGCCCATTACCCTCAATTTAAGTTTACCGGCTTTTTTTATCAGCTTCATGATTGGAATTCCGACGGGCGTGGTCTGCGCCATCAGGCGGGGCACATGGATTGATACGGTAGTGACTATTCTGGCTAACATAGGTATTACCATTCCTATTTTTTGGCTGGGTACCATGCTCATCTATATGTTCGCCCTGAAACTCCACTGGTTACCGGTCCAGGGATATACACCCCCTCTCGTTGATCTGGTGAAGAACATCCGCCAGATTATCATGCCCGTTTTTTGCCTGGCTATTTTCACCATATCCGCCACGTCCCGGCAGACCCGGTCAAGTATGCTGGAGGTCATGAGGCAGGACTATATCCGTACGGCATGGTCCAAAGGCTTGAAGGAGCGCAAGGTGGTAATGAAACATGCGCTGAAAAATGGCCTCATCCCGGTGGTCACGTTATTGGGCATGGGTTTCAGTCACATCATTGGCGGCTCGGTCCTGGTAGAGACCGTATTTAATATCCGGGGTGTGGGCCTAACGCTGGTCAGCGCCGTCTTCGCGCGTGATTACCCGATTGTTCAGGGTTACGTTTTCTTTATTGCCATCACGGTATTAATCGTGAATTTGATTGTTGATATTTCTTACGGGTGGCTTGACCCAAGGATACGGTACGGTTAAGGAGCGGACATGGCCGCAAATAATGATACATTACGCACAGATTCCGGATTACTGGCACCGCACACCAGCGAGTTAAAGCGTTTCCAAAGGGTATTGTTTAGCCGGGGCCTGGTGGTATTTGGTGTGATAATCATCCTGCTCGTCATTGTAGTCGCTGTTTTTGCTCCTCTGCTGGCGCCTTATGACCCGTATGAACAGTACTGGGACCAAACCTTGCTTAATCCTTCATCACATCACCTGCTCGGCACCGATTCTCTCGGCAGGGACGTCTTAAGCCGTTTAATTTTCGGTTCGCGAAACTCCCTGATGGTCGGTATCGTCGCTCTTGGCATTGCCGCGATATTCGGTATGTCTATGGGGCTCATTGCCGGATATTTCGGCCGCTGGATAAACACCATTATTATGAGAATTATTGATGCCATGATGAGTTTTCCCATGATTTTACTCGCCCTGGTAATTGCAGCTTTACTCGGTGGCGGCATGAGGAATGTGATGATCGCTTTAGGCATCGCCATGTTACCCGGGTACGCCAGGCTGATGTGCGGCCAGGTGCTCTCCGTCAAGGAGAATGACTATGTACTGGCAGAACACGCCGCCGGCGCCGGCGACCTGCGGATTATGCTGCGCCATATACTGCCTAATTGTTTTCCTCCGTTAATAGTTATGGTGACAATGCAAATCGGGGCAGCGATACTGGCCGAAGCCGGCTTGAGCTTTCTTGGAATCGGCATCGAACCTCCCGCAGCCGCTTGGGGTCTCATGGTTGAAGATGGACGTATGTATCTGATGACCAATCCTATCCTTTCTTTTGCCCCCGGTCTGGCTATCATGCTTGTTGTATTTGGTTTCAATATGGTTGGCGATGGCCTGCGTGACGCTCTTGACCCAAGGCTAAGGGGCACAATTTAACCGGATGAATGATGAAAAAAGTTGTTAAAATTTCTAAACCAGGAGAGTATAGGGGTTACTCCCGAGAAATATACCCTGAAGTAGTCTGCACCTCCAGGTATCTCAATATCAGAGGCATCAACATCGCCGTTGATATCTATCATCCCAGCCAAGACGGTGTTAACCCGATTGATGCTCCGTATCCCGTTATTTATCAACATTATGCCTATAATAGAGGCAGGATTAGTAAAGACAATATCCATTTTCTGGTCAAACATGGTTATGTAGTGATAATAGATGACGCCAGAGGTACCGGTGCCTCTTTTGGATGCAAGCCATACCAGTTCAACCGTGAAGAAGCGCAAGATGCCAAAGAGCTGATTGAATGGGCAGCGGCCCAGCCGTGGTGTGATGGGAAGATAGGCATGTTCGGCGGCTCACAAATGGGGGGAACCCAGCTGCTGATTGCCGCAACTAAGCCGCCGCATCTGGTTTCTATCATGCCTGCCGTGACTACTATTGACCAGTTCATGCGCCATCCTAACGGCGTCCACTTGAATATGCCTGGTAAACCTGGAATGCCAATGCCTCCTGAAACAGCCAAACCCGTTGACGCGGATACTTCCGGCAAGATGGCGGCGGAGGCTATAAAGGTTCATCAGCCCAGCCCCGGGTTATATCAGATGTGGCCGGGTCCTCATAACTTCCGTAATAGCTATATGCCGGAAATTAAAGACATGCCGTCAATAGTAACCAGCCCGATCACTTATAGCGATGAGATTAAAAGCTCGGGTGTTAAGATGTATAACGTTGCTGGGTGGTACGACCAGGCGCCTGCAAGCCAGCTTGGAGCCTGGAAACTATGGGGTGGGAAGCTGATAATTGGTGCCTGGGTTCATGAAATGATGGTAGACGTAGAAATACCCAAAGTCGAAATACTTCAGATTGAGACCCTGCGGTGGATGGATTTCAATCTTAAAGGAATCCAGAATGGTATTGATAAAGAGCCTCCAATATACTATTACACTATCAATGCACCTAAAGGCAAGGAGTGGAAATTCACTTCGCATTGGCCGCTGCCCAACCAGACACTAACAAAATACTATTTCGATGCCGGACCTACCAGAACCGTAGATTCAATTAACGATGGCGGTTTAAGTACGTCTTCTTCCGGAATTTCAAACAGTGATATTTACGAGGTAGACTATTCAATTAATGTGTTTAATGGGAAATTCAGAGAAAACGCGCGTTCCTGGGACGGAGATATGACCGAGGGAACCGATAGGAAAGGCCTGACCTTCACTTCGGAGCGTCTGTACGCTGATACAGAGGTTACTGGCCATCCTGTAGTTCATCTTTGGGTATCTTCTACCTCTCAAGATGGAGACTTCCATGTATTTCTCGAAGAGGTTAACGGCGAGACCAATAAATCACGGTTTGTTACCAACGGCATGATAAGAGCTTCTAATCGTGCGCTTTCAACCAGATCACCCTGGACCGACCTGGGGCTTCCATATCATCGATGTTGGGACGTCGATGCTGAACCTCTCACTCCGGGTGATAAGGTTGAGCTTGTCTTTGATCTGTATCCCATATCTTATGTTTTTCGACGGGGAAATCGCATAAGGGTAACTGTTACGGGAGCTAATGCCCCCCTTTACCCGGGTATCAAAGAAAATCCCGCACCTAAGGTATCTGTTTATCACTATGAGGAGTTTAATTCGTATATCGAGTTACCTATAATACGGGGGAAGGTCAGTTGCAGTCCACAATCTTTGGAACGATATCGCTAAACCAGAGGTTATCCCAGTTATTGCAACCGAAGACTGGATGAAAGTTGTTAGCAAGAAGTTGTAGTACGCGACTTCCGTGACACCTCTCCCTCAACTGTTGTAACTACATTCCGCACGCTAAGGGATTAATTTTTACTGGCAGAATCAACATTTCACTAAGGGTGTTACATAATCCAACCTGAGTGGTTCATTTTTATTGCCAACTAACATACATCCCGATGTTCGTTCAATGGTAGGTAAATCTAATTCTAATGGATTGACACCTCTAATCTCTAGCTTATCACGGCTGGCATAGATTCCTATATCCAAGGCGTCAAAGGCCAGCCTTTTTATCTCTGGGGTGCGGTTCTGGAGTATGGTTACTAACAATTATCAAGCGGTTTTAGTAACGATGTACGAAGAGTTGTAGAGACAACGTATCGGTCACTCTAAAGCGGGTTATTAAACTTAAGTAATTTAAATTTGCGAAATAGAATATCATATATAATATCTTATTGGATAAATCACACGTAATGCAGGTTTGACATTGATTATTTACTATTATATAATACTGTGCGAGCTATGAAAGATTACCCCCATCAAATCCAAAAACACATACCTGCTTCTCTGGAGAAAGGCGGTGAGATAAAGCGTAAATTGAGACATCACATATATTATCCGCAAATTCAAAAAGGAGGGAACAAAATGAGGAAGATTCTATTCATCGTCTTTGCGGTTGTTTTGGTGAGCGCGTTGATTTTTGGCAGCTGCGCCAAATCAACCACACCAACCGCCACCACCCCGGCAGCAACCACCCCGGCGGCAACCACCCCGAAACCGACCACACCGGCACCTACCACGGTAACACCGAAATCCGGCGGCACCCTTAAATACGGCGAATCTCTCTGGTACGGGGCCACCCTCGGCTGGCCCGGAGACCCGGGCTGGCTCGTCACGTCGCCCGTGGTCAATGTCTTCGCCGACACTATCCTTTCGGTGGATACCAAGGATATCATTCATCCGAACCTGGCCACCGCCTGGAACGTATCCTCGGACCTCAAGACCATCACGCTTACTTTAAGACCGGGCATTAAGTTCCATGACGGGTCGGACTGGAACGCCACGGTATGCAAGTGGAACCTCGACCTGCTGGTCACCCCTAAATATGGCGATTATGCCTATGTAACCTCGGTTGATATCGTCGACCCCTCCACTGTCAGGCTCAACCTGAATCAGTACAGCAACAGTCTCCTTACCACCATCGGCAGCACCTTTGTCGTTTCCCAGCAGGCTTATATCGACCATGGCGCCAACAAGGACGCTGAGACCTGGATGCGGGCGAATATCGTCGGCACCGGGCCTTTCAAGCAAACTGCGGTGACTCCCAACGTATCTATCACAGGCATCAGGTTTGACGGTTACTGGGGCGGTAAGCCGTACCTGGACAGTATTATCATGACCCAGATTGGCGACCAGATGACCAGGGCGCAGGCCCTTCAGGCAGGCGAGATTGACATTGAAGGCGGCAACCCCACGAAAATCGAAGCTGATCTTTTAGCCGCGAATAAGAACTTTAAAATCCAGGCGGACTATATCGCTATCTCCTCACTTGTTCCTGACAGCAAGAACACTGCCTCGCCGTTCTCTAACCTCAAAGTTCGCCAGGCTGTCAGCTATGCTTTCGACCGTGACTCTATCGTCAATAGCCTGGGTTACGGCTACTGGGTGACTACCAGCCAGTACGCCGTGCCGGGCACGGTCTCTTATAACAACGCTATTCCTGTCATCAAACAGGACCTGACCAAGGCCAAGCAGCTGCTGACCGAGGCCGGCTATCCCAACGGCTTCACCACCTCGATTCTCGGCTCCTCCGTGACGAGCTTCAAGGACATGTTGGTGGCGGAGCAGGGCATGATGGCGAAAATCGGCATCACCGTTAATATCAACATCATCGACCATCCTTCTTATAACAACGCCATCAATAAAGGCTGGGACGGTTTAGCCGCGGCCGGCAAGCTCATCGACGCTAACATGGGCTGGGCTCTCGGCACCAATTTTGGGCAGAAAGTTGTTTCAAACGCCAGCTTGGCCAAGACCGACGATTTTCAGGCCTTGTTAAACGCCGCTCTGGCATCAAAGGACTATGACCCGGCCTTGATAGGCAAGGTCGTGAAGTACATGGACGATAACCAGACGGTCATCGTTCTTAACGCCACCATGCGCGGCCAGGTGATGGCGAACTACGTGATGGACCCCGGTTTTTACACCTACGACCGCGCCACTTACTGGAACCCGGCCAAAACCTGGTTGAACAAGTAACCCGGCTGATAAACTGGTCTTCGGCGGGAACGTAACCGCCAGCATTGAAGAAGACGTAAATAGAAAATAGCTAAACTAAAAGACGGGAAGAGATTTATAGACCTGACATGTTTATAAATCTTTTCCCGTCGTTATATAATGGTGGTTAGAGGTCTTTAGTGACAACGTACATCATTCGTAGAATCATATTGGCCGTAATCGTCCTGTTCCTGGTGACGATGATAGTATTTTTTGCGATGCGCCTTCTGCCCGGCGACCCTATTTACATGATCATGACTTCAGGTGAACTGTCCAATGTTACCGAAGCGCAAATTCAGGCTCTCAGGCACGAGTTCGGACTGGATGAACCCATCATCGTCCAATATTTCAACTGGGTAAGCGGCGTTTTCCGGCTTGACTTCGGCACTTCAATAATGCAGCGCCGCTCGCCATTAGCTATGATCGGCCAGGGTGTCCCCGTAACCCTTAATTTAAGCCTGGTGTCCTTTGTCATCAGCCTTATCATCGGCGTTCCCGCAGGCGCGATTTGTGCTATCCGCCGGGGCACCTTGATAGATACGGTGGTAACGATATTAGCGAACATCGGCATTACCGTGCCTATTTTCTGGCTGGGTACTATGCTTATTTATCTTTTTTCACTACAACTCCACTGGCTGCCGGTGCAGGGTTATACGTCACCTTTCACGGACTTAGTAAAGAACCTCCGGCAGATTACTATGCCGGTTTTCTGCCTGGCTATCTTTCCGATAGCCTCAATAACGCGGCAGACCCGGTCGAGCATGCTGGAGGTCATGCGGCAAGACTACATCCGTACGGCATGGTCCAAAGGCCTGCAAGAACGGCTGGTGGTGATGAGACACGCCTTGAAAAACGGCCTCATCCCGGTGGTCACGCTCTCCGGTATGGGCTTGAGCATCATCCTGGGCGGTTCAGTCCTGATAGAGACCGTTTTTAATATCCAGGGCGTGGGACAAATGCTGGTGAACGCCGTCTTTGCCCACGACTATCCGGTGGTTCAGGGTTTCATCCTGTTCGTCGCCGTGGCCGTGTTATTCATCAATCTGCTGGTGGATGTTTCCTACGGTTGGCTCGACCCGAGGATACGGTACGGTTAAGGAGCGCTTCTGATGACGCAATCGGGTATTGTGTATAGTGAATCCTTAATAGCCGCGCCTCATACCAACGAGTTCCGGCGTTTCCTGCGGGTATTGTTCGGCCGGGGGCTGGTAATATTCGGCGCCGTCATTATATTGCTGGCTATTTTAACAGCCATTTTCGCGCCCTACCTGGCGCCTTACGACCCCTACGAGCAGAACCTGGCCGAGTCGCTAGTCAAACCCTCGGCGCACCACCTGCTGGGGACCGATTCTCTCGGCCGCGATACGTTGAGCCGGCTTATCTTCGGCTCACGGAACTCGCTGCTGGTCGGTCTGGTGGCGCTGGGCATCGCTGCCTCTATCGGTATCATCATGGGCCTATTCGCCGGTTACCTGGGCGGTTGGGTATACAATGTAATTATGAGATTTATAGACTCCCTGATGTGTTTCCCGATGATATTGCTGGCGCTGGTCATCGCCGCACTGCTGGGCGGTGGAATTAAAAACGTGATGGTGGCGCTGGGGGTGGCCATGCTGCCAGGGTACGCCCGCCTGATGTGCGGGCAGGTGCTTTCCGTGAGGGAAAATGACTACGTGCTGGCCGCCAACTCCGAAGGCGCCAGTAACCTGCGCATCATGTTCAACCACATTCTGCCGAACTGTTTTCCGCCGCTTATCGTACTGATGACCATGCAGATAGGCGCCGCGATTCTGGCCGAGGCTGGTCTCAGCTTCCTCGGCGTCGGTATCGAACCGCCGGCCGCCGCCTGGGGTCTCATGGTCAACGACGGGCGTTATTATCTACTTTCCAATCCCCTACTCTCTTTTGCGCCCGGCATGGCCATCATGCTGGTTGTGTTTGCTTTCAATATGGTGGGGGACGGGCTACGGGACGCCCTGGACCCCAGACTAAGAGGAATGCTTTAATTAAAAACGAATAATTCCGCCAAGCACCGCAACTGACAATTCACGCATCTTGTCACCTTTACTCAAAATGTTAAATAACCGAAGCTCCATCTGCCTGGTATCGTCCGTCACTATTAGCTGGTGCTAAGATACTGAAACATACGCATGGAAAGGCAGACATCCCGATGTTCATAGTGGCGATAGGTGATTGATGCCACCAGAAGGATTACTGTATAATCGAGTATCATTTTTAAAGGAGGTACGATTTTGAAAATAAGCGGCGTATGGATGGGCGTAATAGCAATTATTCTCGGTATCCTGGTCCTGGTGTTACCGGACATCATCAGGTTGACAGTAGGTGTGGGCCTTATCGTTCTGGGCATACTGGCGCTGGTGAAAAAATAGCGGAGGTAATATTTTACACTACCTTCACCAAAGAGGGGGCGCGCAATTCCGCCCCTTCTTTTTTTATCTCGTACTCAACACAACCACCGCGCTCCGGTTATAGCCACTTAGTACTATCATGACCGGTACTTTCTGACTATTGATACTAAGGCCAGGTGATTTAAAATGTAAATAATATAAAAAACGCCCCGGGGAAAAACCGTAATAATTAATAATATTGTAATACTTTACCTCTTGATGTTATGACTATTTAATGTCTTGTTCATTAGAATTAAGACAGACGAAGGGGTAAAGTTCGAAGAAAAATCAGGGTGACGACGATGAGCAAGATAAATGGGATTCTATTTCATGTAAGATGGGTTTTCATGTCTCCTGAGAAAAGGTACCTGTACCTATGGCATCGCACGCAGCGAACCATGAAGCAGTCGGCCTATACCGGTCAAGTGTCGCTTGCGTCCCGGTAGTTGTCACTACCTTCGGCACGCCAATCAACGCAACTTTCTAAAGTTTTTCTTTTGCGTCTTTCTTTTATTACCGCGGTCCCGCTATACATTTTCACACCCATACCGGCGGTTGCCAGCGCCTTCGAGGGTTGTTACAATGAATTAAAATCATTAAACCGCGATAGATGTGGTATATTTAAAAAATGAAATTTACCATTTTACCTAAAACCGCTCCGGGTAAATGGTCCATCTGGCTGACCGTCGGTCTGGTCCTGTTTTTCGTCATAATGTTGCTCATGGTAGCTGCCGGGCAGCGCGGCGGCGAAACGTTTTTCAGCAATCTGGCGCTGGCCGTACCCGGTTTTCTGGCCGCTATTTGCGGCATCGCCGCTTTTTTCACCGGCATCATCGCTATCATTAAAAGCAAGGAGCGTTCGGGCCTCGTTTTCCTGGCGGTAATCATCGGGTTCCAGGTCCTCATGTTCTGCCTCGGTGAAGTCCTGTCGCCGCATTAAGCCGGCCGCGAAATATCGCCGGAATTCCCCGCAATATATTCCTTGATGTAAAATAAATGTTATAATATAGCCATACCCCATCGCGGTCAAAGGAGTGTAAATGGAAATTTCTGGCGTGCGTAAAAACACCAAGCTGACGATAGACGGCACCCTCTATAATGTGGAAGAGGCCGAGTTCACGAAGCCCGGGAAAGGGCAATCTATTTATCGCCTGAAGTTACGAAACCTGCGCGACGGCGGTGTGACCAACCGCACTTACCGCTCCGGGGATAAAGTAGATGAGGTACGCACCAGCAGCCAGGAAGAGCAATACCTCTACCAGGACGGCGACCAGTACGTGTTCATGGACTCCGTGACCTTCGAGCAGATTACCATCCCGGAGGAGCTCATCGGGGATAAAAAGTACTTCCTGAAAGAAGGCATGGTAGTAGTAATGCTGATGGCGGAGGAACGTCCTATCGATATCACCCTGCCGATAACGGTCGACCTTAAAGTCGTCCAGAGCGAGATAACCTCCAAGACCGCCACCATTACCGCCCAGATGAAACAATCCATACTGGAAACAGGGTATGCCATCGGTACGCCCACCTTTATTAAAGAGGGCGATGTAATTAGAGTGGATACGCGTACCGGGGCATATGTAGAGCGGGTTAACGCCCCCAAATAAAGCATGTTAGAGGACGATAATAAAAGACTTGCCCGCATCAGGCCGAATTTACAGCGCCGGGCTTTAATCCTCGATTTTATCCGCACATTCTTCAAAGAGCAGGACTTCCTCGAGGTAGAGACCCCTACCCGCGTCCCGGCCGTCGCGCCGGAGCCTTATATCATCCCTTTCGAGAGCGGGGACTGGTTTTTAGCCACCTCCCCCGAGCTCCACATGAAACGGATGCTCGCTGCGGGCTACGCAAGGCTGTTCCAGTTCAGTCATTGTTTTCGCCAGGGTGAGCGGGGCCGCTGGCATAACCCGGAATTCACCATGCTGGAGTGGTACCGCGCCGGTGCGGACTATAACCAGATTATTAACGACATCGAGCGCCTGGTGACGGCACTGGCCGGCAAGCTCGGCTTCAAAGATGTCATTAAATACGGCGGGCAGGCTATTAATATCAAAACGCCTTGGCCCAGGACGACCGTGAAAGACGCCTTCATCAATGCGGCGGGCTGGGACCCTGTAGCTGTATGCGACCCCCCGAGATTCGACATGGACTTCGTGACCAAGGTGCAGCCTTCTTTTGACCCCCGCCGTCCTACCGTTCTCAAGGACTACCCCGCCGCCCTGGGTTCGCTTGCCCGCCTTAAACCGGGAGATGCCAGCGTGGCCGAGAGGGCCGAGGTCTTCATCGGCGGGCTGGAGTTGGCCAACGCCTATAGCGAGCTTGTGGACGCCGTGGAACAGGAGAAGCGTTTCCGGGAGGCAATCGAGCAAATCCGTAAAGAGCAGCACCGGCAGACGGACATGCCGCAGCGGTTTATGAAGTCGGTAGCTCACCTGCCGGCGTGCGGCGGCGTGGCGCTGGGGATTGACCGGCTGGTCATGCTGTTTTGCGACGCGCCCTCGATAGACGACGTGATGACGTTTACCGCTGATAATGCTTGAATTGACTGCGCCTAGCTCAGTTCGGCGCCCCGGGGGACGACGACGATTCCCTTGCTGGAAATTGTACAACCCCGTTGCCGGTCTGCCTCCGGGTCATAGCCCACCTGCACTCCGGCGCGGATAATAACCTCTTTATCGACGATGGCGCGCCTCACCCTGGCCCTGGGCTCGATGGTGACATCATCGAAGATGACAGAGTCCTCGATTACAGCGTCTTTTTCCACGATAACGCCCGGCGATAGTATGGAGCGCTGTACGGTACCGCCGCTTATGATGCAGCCATCGGACACCATGGACTCCAGCGTCGTGCCGCCGATGATGCATTTGCTGGGCGGCATCGACCTTTCGAACGTCCGGAACTGCCACTTCTGCGTGTAGAGATTAAAGAGGGGACTGACGCCGATCATGTCCATATTAGCTTCATAGTAAGAGTCCAGCGAACCGACATCCCGCCAGTAGGAGGAATCGGGAGTCTGTTCCACCAGGACTTTATTTCTCCGCCCGCTCTCCACCTTGATGATATAGTCTTCTATCCGGTTCTGATTAGTGAAATCGTAAAGAAATATATCCTGGCGTTTTCCTATCAATCCGGGAATGATATTGGTACCGAAATCGTCCCCTTCTTCTTTCAGGATGTCCATCAGGAAATCCACATTGAAGACATAGATACCCATAGATGCCAGGGTATGGGCGTCATCTCCCGGCACTGACAACGGCTGCACCGGCTTTTCCACGAAACCGGTGGCCCGGAATTTATCATTTACCTCAAAAACTCCGAGCCGGCCAACTGCCTCTTCTACAGGCACACGGGTGACCGATATGGTAAGCCCGGCATTATTAGCCTTATGAAAATCTACCAGCTGTTTGTAGTTCATCTTGTAGACATGGTCTCCCGCCAGTATTAAAACATACTCGAAGTCCTTGCCCCGCAATAAATCTAGGTTCTGGCGTATGGCGTCGGCGGTGCCGCGGTACCACTCCTGGCCTATTTTCTGCTGCGCGGGCACGCAGTAAATATATTCGCCCAGCCGGGAGCTCGATATTCCCCAGCCTTCCTGGATATGGCGCTGTAAAGACCACGAGCGGTACTGGACGAAGACGAAGATTCTCCTGATATTGGAGTTGATGCAGTTGCTTAGAGAAAAGTCGATGAGCCGGTATTTTCCGGCGAAAGGCACGGCCGGTTTGGAGCGTACTTTGGTCAGCGGTTGCAGCCTGTCCCCGCTGCCCCCCGCTAGTATAATGGTGAGGACCTTTTCCATGATTACCTCAAGCTATCATTTCAGGGTGCTTTTTTAGTATAGCACTTATGTCAATAAATGGACATCAAGCCTGATGATTTTACATGGGCAGGTTTAAAACCTGCCCCTACCTCTCCTATTCCCCCCTCAGTCCCCGTAACAAACCGCGCAGCACCCGCCACAGGCCATTGGCGCTAGCCACCTGCTTCTCCTGGGCATCGATTTCCCCGTAGCGGACACCCACGTATATATCGGTGAGGTGGGTTAAAGGCTCCCGGCTCTCCGGCACGATGCGTCCCAGGCGGCCGGAGTACTCCACGGGTGTCTCATGGCGACCGCGGGCCAGACCGGAGCTAGCCGCCTCCAGGAGCAAGCGCCGGTATATCTCACGGATATCCAGCCGGCGTGATTCATCGTCGCTATAATATTTCGGGGATGCTGGTGCCGGCTTTCTCTGGAACTTTTTCCCCATCATGCCTAAAAGCTCCCGTATATCGTTACCGAGGCCGCGCCAGCTGAACAGCGATTCATGGATTTCTTCTATCTCCTCCGCGGCGCGCCCGGCGCGTAAGCGGGAAACGGCCTTCGCCAGGATAAAAATCACGACGGCTACAATCGCCGCTATCACCAGCCATTTAATCGCCAGGAGAACTGCCGCTGGTAGCTCGGCGGGCGTCGTTTTCGGGAAAATGTCCCCAAAAGACATGTTCCCGGAACCATCGGGTTGCAGGGGCTGGTTACTGCGCAACAGGTTAACCAGCCACCGCACCAGCCAGAATATCCCCTCGAATAGATAATTGAACGGAATCAGGACATAGTTTAATATCTTCCCGAGAAAGTCGAAGATAGCGCTAAAGCCGTGCCCGACGCTGGCGAAAAACTCGGCGGAGAAAACACCGGCAATTCCGAAAACGATGAGAGTTATGCCGCCGATGACGGTGAGCATTATCGGTAGCCAGCGCCACACGGACGTACGCCCGGCTTCTTCCCGCGGCATCGAGCCGCGCATCAGGTAAAGGTGAGAAATGGCGATAGCCAGCAGGCCGAAGAAGAAAAAGACGATGACGTCCAGCCCGATGGTCGGCCCGGGCTTCGGGAAATCGCCTGACGCCGCACTGATTTGCCAGATAATAATCAGCACGATGAGGGCCACCATGCCGAGTATAAAGGAACGGTAGATATTCCGGAAATAGGCTGTCGTCTGTCCCAGGTTGATGCCGCGCCACCAGAGATACAGCAGCACCGGCAGCGCCATGGCCATGGTATCGGGACGGGTAAATATATTGCCGAATACCTGCCCGATGTGAGCGAACCACCGGCCGCTGAGGAAGCCGTAGCCGGCACGGTATTCGATACCCAGCACCAGCAGGATAACGACGAGCCCAAGACCGACAATTACCGCCTGTACCCTGCTCACCGGCCATTTTAACCGTAGAAAAAAGCGTATCGCCAGAGTGGCGACCGCCAGCACGATGATTACCGAGGCCAGGCTCAAAGGCGGGCGGGGCTGAGGGAAAACGGGAAAGTTACCCAGCCAGCCCAGCCAGGGATAGACCCAGCAGGCCTCCATGAGGACTACCACCAGCGGGTAAAAAACCGTAGCCAGCCAGTCGAAGTTTTTAAACCGATTGGTCATAGCGAATTAATGTCCATATGAAAATCTATCATAATGTCATTGCGAGGCCGACCTGCTCGCCAAACAAGTTCTTTGGCAG
>CAZXYV010000003.1:0-2971 GCA_964645025.1 uncultured Dehalococcoidaceae bacterium
ACAATGCTAACAATCGGGTTTTGGTATAGACTTTTAATATGGTTAGGCATTATAGTTATTCCATTTTCAATAGCCTATAAGTATAGAATTATATGGTATAAAATAATAATGTTATTGAGATTCTTGGCGGATAAAACCTATGGTAAACACAATATTTAATTGTTAAATCTTAATGTTTATCCAAGGGCGGGGTATAACAAAATCCCCCTGTGTCCCCCTTTACGAAAGGGGGAGCGATTGAAATCAGGCAGAAGTGCCAAGGGTTATGCGAATCATCCTCTCCCTTTCGTAAAGGGAGAGTTAGAGAGGGATTTCAAAAGCGGGGTGTCTAAGAGGGGCGAAGCCCCTCTTCCCAATTCCTCCCCCTCTCCTTTGACACCTCGTAAGGAGAGGGGGTTCACCCTGAAGGGTTCTTTCTGAAGGGAAACAGGAGGTGAGGTGGAATTGAATAGCAGACTAATCCGGTCAATATTCTGGACCATGGTTGCGGTTTTTATCATCATCATCTGTGCTATGTTCGTTCGTATTCCACTCGGTGAAAGTCTGCCATTAGGCTATATCTTCCTTCCCGGTATAGCTGTCTTCTTTCTGCTGGGTGTGGCACTGATAGTGCTGACTATAAAGATAAAAGTCGGGAGAATATTCAGGAAATTCTTACTGTTAACCGGGGCTTCCGCCTCGGGGCTGCCTCTTTTTGTTGTCTTGCATAATATAGTAAGTGGTCTCTTTGATATTGAAGAAGCGGTCTTTTTTACACTGGCAACGCTGGTATGCCCGCTGGGGTTTCTGACCGGTGTTATCGGTACTATTGTGCTTACCGTGAAAAACAAACCGGGCGTTCCGGCAGAAACACCTTAAGGGAGGATGAGGCAGATAAAGATTTTATTCACCGCCGGTAAACTAAGTATTGTCCTCGTAACCATCCTGCTAATCTTTATCTCCTGTAGGCCGGCGGGATTTATCTATACGGAGGACGGGAAAATCGAATGCGGCGGCGACGGACAGGCCATTATCCTCACCAATAACGTTACCGCCGCCGACCCTACCTTTGATGAGCTGGTTGCCTTTATTAAAGCGGATATCACGGATACGAAAAAATATATCGCCACGGGCCCCGGCGCCTTTGTTTGCGCCGATTTCGCCGAGGCCGTCCATAATAACGCGGAAGCCGCCGGCCTCCGGGCCGCCTGGGTGAGCCTGACTTTCGAAGGCACGAAGGAGGGGCACGCCCTGGATGCCTTTGAAACATCGGATAGAGGGCTGGTCTATATTGATTGTACCAATAGCGGTACTACGAACAGCCAGGGCAAGGGACCGCAAACCTGGGACGCGATAGCCTATATTGAAAAGGGTAAAAAATATGGCGTCCTGCTTGTTGAGCGGGTGCTGGCGGTCCAATATTATTACTATCCGCTGGAATACGATTTTTATGCTGAATGCGAAAAAGCCTGGCAGGAGTACGAAACCAAATTAAGAGCTTATAATGCGGAAGTTGAAAGATTTAACCGGGAAATCGGCAGCAGGGTTTATATCTTCGGTTCTCCCGAAGCCAGCCGTATTTCGGTCTGGAAAGAGGAGCTTACCTCGCAGGAAAAGGAGCTGAAAACCTTGAAAGAAAAGGCCGGCGACCGCTGGCTCGAATCGGAATATTCGTCATATTTAGTAAAAAGTGTTATGATTCACTGGTGAATATTTAAGGAGGCGGAACCTTGAATATTTTAGTCATCGGCCACGGGGCCAGGGAACATACCATTACCTGGAAGCTGTCCCAGAGCCCTAAAGTTAAAGAGCTTTACGCCGCCCCCGGCAATGCCGGCATGGCGAGGATAGCGCGTATTCTCGATATCAAGGACACGGATATCGAGGCTTTGCTCAAGGCAGCCAAAGAGCTAAAAATTGACCTGACGGTCATCGGCCCGGAGGCGCCTTTGGCCGCCGGCGTCGTCGACCGCTTTCAGGCCGCCGGTATGCCCGTCTTTGGTCCTTCCAGAGCCGCCGCCGAGATAGAGTGGAGCAAGGTCTTCTCCAAAGACCTGATGCAGCGGCACGGCATTCCCTGCGCCCGCAGCGCTACCTTCACCGATTATAAGACCGCCAGTGAATATGTCCAGAAGCAAAAACCGCCCATCGTCATCAAGGCCGATGGCCTGGCGGAGGGAAAAGGGGTCATCATCGCCGAATCTATCGATGAGGCTCAAAAAGCCCTTACCGGCATGATGCAGGGCAAATCTTTCGGGGCGGCCGGCGACCGTGTCGTTATCGAGGAGTATTTGAACGGCCGGGAGATGAGCTTCTTCGTCTTTACCGATGGCAAGACCGTTGTTCCCACCGTCCCTGCCTGCGACTATAAGCGTATCTTTAACGGCGATAAAGGGCCTAATACGGGCGGTATGGGCAGCTATACCCCGCCGCCGTTTTATAACGCCGTGCTGGGTAATATCATCATGAAGACCATTATGGAGCCTACCATCCTGGCCCTGGCTGACGAAAGTCGACCCTATCAAGGCACTCTCTACGGCGGCCTGATGATTACGGCTAACAATGTACCGAAGGTGATTGAGTTCAACGCCCGCCTCGGCGACCCGGAAACGCAGGTTGTCCTCCCAAGGCTCAAGACCGACCTTCTGGACATCATGCTGGCGGTATTGGATAATAGACTGGATAAAATGAAAATAGAGTGGCGTGATGATGCCTGCGTCGGCGTGGTGATAGCGTCCGGCGGCTATCCCGGCAGCTATAAAACAGGCTTCCCCATCAGCGGCCTGGATGATGTGGATAAAGACATTTTGATATTCCACGCCGGCACGAAATTGGGACCGGCGGGGCAGGCGCTCACCAGCGGCGGCCGTATCCTGACCGTTGTCGCGATGGGTAAAAACCTGTCGGAGGCCAGAGAAAAGGTCTACAAAAATATTACCAGGATTCGTTTTGAAGGCTGCTATTATCGAAAAGATATAGCTTTATTTAAGTA
>CAZXYV010000003.1:3071-12158 GCA_964645025.1 uncultured Dehalococcoidaceae bacterium
GGCTCGAAGTCCGATACTGAAACACTCCAGCCGGCCCTGGACATTCTAAAGCAGCTCGGCATCGAATATGAAGTCAATATTATATCGGCCCACCGCACCCCGGAAAAGGCGCGCCAGTACGCCCTCGCCGCCCGGGAGCGGGGCATCGAGGTCATCATCGCCGCAGCGGGCATGGCCGCTCACTTACCTGGTGTCCTGGCCAGCTGGACGACCCTGCCGGTCATCGGCGTGCCCCTGGCCGGCAGCGAACTTAAAGGCGCGGACGCCCTTTACTCCATCGTCCAGATGCCGGCCGGCATACCGGTCGCCTGCATGGCCATCGGCAGCGCCGGCGTCAAGAACGCCGCCTACTTCGCTGCCGAGATTCTGGGGCTAAAGCATGGTAAAATAAGAGAGGCCTACGAAAAATACCGGCGTGAGCTACAGGGATAGGCTAGATATAAAGGAGAGGCCGATGATTGAACGGTATTCCCGGTCCGAGATGAAACGGGTATGGTCGGACGAGAATAAGTACGGGAAATGGCTTGATGTCGAGATTGCCGTCTGTGACGCCTGGGCCGAGCGGGGCGTTATCCCACGTAATGCCATCGCCAAGATAAAGCTGGCCAAGTGCAATCTGAAGCGCATGGAGGAAATACTCCAGGAGACCCGCCATGATATGACCGCTTTCCTCGGCTCGGTGGCGGAAAGCCTGGGTGAAGAGTCGCGTTTCGTACACCTCGGTCTGACTTCCTCTGATGTCTGGGATACGGCCACCAGCCTGCAACTCGTCGAAGCCTCGGATATCTTAATACAGGATGTAAAAGAGCTTACGGCTGTGCTAGCGCAGCGGGCGATTGAGCACAAATATACGACGATGATTGGTCGCACCCATGGCGTCCATGCCGAGCCGACTACCTTCGGGCTGAAGCTGGCGCTGTGGGTGGAGGAGATGAGGCGTAACCTGCACCGGCTCGCCGAAGCTAAAAAGACTATTTCCGTGGGTAAAATTTCGGGGGCTGTCGGCACCTATGCTACCGTGCCTCCCGAGGTTGAGCAGAAAGCCTGCCGCAAGCTGGGGCTGGACACCGCCCCCATATCCAACCAGGTGCTCCAGCGCGACCGGCATGCCCAGTTCGTCACCACACTGGCCATTATGGCCGGTTCCCTGGAGAAGTTCGCCACGGAAATCAGAAATCTCCAGAAGACCGAGGTGCGCGAGGTCGAAGAGCCTTTCGGCGGCGGCTTCGTTTCCACCGGCTCATCCTCGATGCCTCACAAACGTAACCCTGAGCTTACGGAGAGGGTCTGCGGCCTGGCGCGGCTGGTGCGAGGTTTTGCCCTGACCTCGCTGGAAAACATCGCTTTATGGCACGAGCGTGACATCAGTCACTCTTCGAACGAGCGTATCATTTTCCCCGATGCCTGTATGACGCTGGACTATATCCTGGCACTTTTCACCTCGGTGATGCGGCGGCTGCAGGTCTATCCGCACCGGATGAAAAAGAACCTGGAGCTGACGCGGGGACTGGTGTTCTCGCAGAGGGTCATGCTGGCCCTTATCGACAAGGGGTTAAAACGACAGGAAGCCTACGAGATAGTGCAGAAAAACGCCATGAAGGTCTGGAAAGGCAACCGGAGTTTCCTGACCCTCCTCAAAGCCGATGCCGGAGTCACCGCGGCCCTGCCGCCGCCGGAGCTGGAGGCGCTATTCGACTATCAGCAATACCTGCAACATGTCGATGATATTTTTCAGAGACTCGGCCTGACCAAGTCCCAATGGCAGGGGACTATCCCTGAAACTAAATCATCAGGGGCAGGAACCGGATAAATACCCGCACCTGGCTGCTAGAAAGGTACAAGAGATGAACAGTAAAATACCCCCCGTATTGATGCAGACTGACCTGCCTTTACCCCTGTTTATCCGCGGCAAAGTACGTGATACTTATAATCTCGGCAGCCATCTGCTCGTGATAGCGACCGACCGTATCTCCGCTTTTGACGTGGTGCTTCCTTCGGGTATTCCGCTCAAAGGGCATGTATTAAGCCGTCTCTCTGCTTTCTGGTTCCGGCGAACATCGGATATCATCCCGAACCATATGGCTGAAGCGCTTGATGATGTGCAAGCCCTGGATTCATACGTCCCTGAAGAAAGCCGTTTTCTTTATCCGTCTTTCCTTCGGGGTCGCTCTATGGTTGTGAAAAAGGTAAAACGCATCCCCGTGGAATGCGTGGTCCGGGGCTATCTTTCGGGGTCAGCCTGGGCGGAATACGCCGAGCATGGTACTATCTACGGAAATAAAATGGCTGCCGGTCTACGGGAAAGCCAGAAACTGGAGAAGACGCTTTTTACGCCAACCACCAAGGCGGATGCCGGCCATGACAAGCCGATGACCAAGGCCCAAATCGTCAAGTTAATTGGCCTCCGGGTTGCCCGGGAAATTGAAGAAAAAAGCCTGGCCGTCTATGAATACGCCCGCGATTATGCCTTGAGCAAGGGAATCATCATCGCCGATACCAAGTTCGAGTTCGGTATCGATAACGGCCGGCTGATACTGATTGACGAGATTCTAACGCCGGACTCATCGCGTTTCTGGGATGCCAGCCAGTACCAGGTGGGGCAGTCCCAGCCCAGCTTCGATAAGCAGCCGGTGCGTGATTGGCTGGTGGCCCAGGGCTGGAATAAAGAACCTCCCGCCCCCGCCCTGCCCCCGGATGTCATTGAAGCTACCTCTAAAAGATATATCATGGCTTATGAAAAGCTGACCGGCCGCAAGCTGGCGATTCTGGAATAGCCCTTATCTCTCCAGCAATCCCTTGGTCGTGGGCAGTTCCCCGCTAACCCTCGGGTCAATCCGGGTGGCTGCGTCCAGCGCCCGCCCCAGCGCTTTAAAAAGAGCCTCTGCCTTATGATGGTCGTTGCTGCCGTAAAATATCGCGGCATGGAGATTCATCCTGGCTTCGATGGCGAAAGACTCGAGAAAATGTTGCACGAGGTCAGGAGAAAATCCGGACATATCATTGGCGGCGAAAGGCAGGTTCAGTACGGCGTAGCCTCGCCCACCGATATCAATGGCCACGGTAACCAGAGTTTCATCCATCGGAACCGCCACATTGGCCATACGGATGATTCCCCGTTTTTCCCCTAAGGCCTCACCGAAAGCCCTGCCCAGGGTAATAGCTACATCTTCCACGATGTGATGCTGGTCGTCACCGGTAGCCCTGAGCTTGATATCGAATAGCCCGTGCCTTGAAAGCTGTGATAAAAGGTGATCGAAGATGCTGATGCCGGTATCGATGTCATATCTGCCGTTGCCATCTATATCCAGCTCCAGGCTGACACTGGTTTCTTTAGTCCCCCTTTTTAAGATGGATTTTCTGCCGGCCGGCACTTCCGAGGTCAGCAGTTTCATGGCACCTTTAAGGAACCTTCCGCCTATAGGTATCTTACCGGTACGCGTACGCTGGTAAAGAGGTCGGCTGCACCCGATTTTCTTCGCCATCTGCTGGTCGGAATGCCCCTGTTTTTGCTGTAGCTGAACTATTTTACCCAGTATGACCTCTGCCGATTCCATCTTTAACCTCTTATAGATATTTCAACGTACTATATACTTACCTGTTAGTAATTATAACACATATTATTAAATTGTCAATAGTGTAACAAAGATATATGTTAGAATATTAACAGAGGTGTAAAGGGCTACCATGGAACGTTAGATATGGCTCCTGATGAAAAAGCGGCTACTGGTTTATTTCTCGTAGAGCGTTAATGAGGGCATCAGTGTGCTCCGGCTTACCAACACTGATGCGGACACCGTTCTTTAAAAGAGGGTTATCGAAATAGCGTACCAGGATGCCCCGGCGCTGTAGTTTTTGATGCAGCTCGCTGGCACTGCCTTTCAAGACCTGGCAATAGATAAAGTTCGCTCGTGAGGAGTACGGCTTTATCCACGATATTTTTAGAAGCTCGCTAAAAAGATTCTCTCTCTCTTTTATGATAGCCTTCACTTTTTCCTGCAAGTATTTAACGTCCGCTAAAGACTCCTTAACAGCGACCTCGGCCGCCACGCTGACGTTATGGGGGATTTTTATCGCCATAAGGAAGTCGGTAATCCCGGGCGGAAAAACACCATACCCTACCCTGAGTCCGGCCAGGCCCGCCCATTTGCTGAAAGACCGGAGAACGATGAGATTATCGTACTTTCCGGTCAGAGGCATCATGGTTTCCCCGCTGAACTCGTAATAGGCCTCGTCCACCACCACCGGAACGCCGGTAGCGATAATCTCCAGAATGTCATGCCGCGGGATGATGTTCCCGGTAGGATTATTCGGGGTGGCCAGGAATATCAGCCTGGTCTTACGGTTGATAGCTGCTTTCACCTTGTTGACATCGATGGCGAAATTGTCGTCCCGTTTGAGGCTGACTACTGTGCCGCCGCATATCTCCGTGCTGAAACGGTAGATATCGAAGGTGGGTATGCAGTTGATGACCTCATCGCCCGGCCCGACGAACAACCGCACGAGGAGGTCAATCAGGCTGTTGCTCCCATGACCCGCGACGATGCGCGCCGCGGGGACGCCGGCATACCCTGCCAGCAGCTTGCGCAGCTCCTGCTGCCCGTCGTCCGGGTAGATATTAAAGTGCTTACATTCGGCCAGCGCTTTCAATACCTTCGGCGAACAGCCGTAAGGGTTCTCGTTAGCGTTAATCTTGATGATATTCTCCAGCGGGACGTCCAGCTTGCCTTCCAGCGTGTCCGGTGAGGTGCTGGCGCTATAGCCGGTAAATCCCAACAGGTTGGGACGGATGAATTTCTTAATCCCTTCCGATTCAGCCACTTATTTGCCTCCCTTACCCCTATCTTCGAGTCGTTTTGCCACGGCCCGGGCATGGGCGTCCAGACCTTCAGCCATGGCGATTACCGAGGTCGCCCGGCCGAGTTGACGGGTATCTTTTTCGTCCATGTTTACCAGATTGATGAGCTTGACAAAATCCAGAATGTTCAGTCCCGAGCCGAACCGCGCCGTCCCTCCGGTGGGTAGCACATGACTGGGCCCGGCCGTGTAGTCGACAAGCGCCTCGATGGAATTTTCTCCGATGAAGAGGCACCCGGCGTTTTTAACTCTATCGATGTAGGAAGCCGCGTTGGCCACGACCAGGCACAGGTGCTCCGGCGCATACAGGTTGGCCAGCTCGATAGCCTCTATAATGGAATCAACGATGGCTATCATCCCCCGGCTGTCCAGCGACCCGGTAATAATATCCTTACGCTGTAGAGTCTTGAGTTGCTGCTCAATCTCTTTATTTACTTTATCGGCCAGCTTCCGCGAGGTGGTCAGCAGGATGGCCGAAGCCCCGGAACCATGTTCGGCCTGGGCCAGCAGGTCGGCGGCGCAGTAAGCCGGATTGGCCGTATCATCGGCGATGATAATCACCTCGCTCGGTCCGTAAAGTCCGTCGATGCCCACGTCTCCATATACTATCTTCTTGGCCAGCGAGGTATAAATAGTACCTGGCCCGCAGACCTTGTCCACCCTGGGGACAGACTGAGTTCCGAAGGCTAAAGCGGCCACCGCTTGGGCGCCGCCGATGGAGAAAACGCGGTCGATGCCGGCGAGGGCCGCCGCTGCCAGCGTTACCGGTGCGACACTCCCCTGCTTGCCCGGCGGTGTCACCAGGATAATCTCTTTTACTCCGGCTACCCTGGCCGGAATCGCCGTCATCAGGAGTGAAGAAGGCAGCGGCGCCTGAGAACCGGGGGTATAAACGCCGACTTTTTCCAGCGGGCGCACCAGCCAGCCTAATTTTTTGTTTTTACTATCATGCAGGAGCATCTTCTTCTGCTCCGTGTGAAAGGAAGTAATCCGTTCGGCGGCCAGTTTGAGAGCGGCCAGAAGTTCTTTATCTATCTCCTTGTAAGCACGGTCTATCTGCTCTTTTTTTACTTCCAGCGAGGTAAGTTTCACGCCATCGAATTTTTGCGTGTATTCAAAAAGGGCGGCATCGCCCCGGTCGCGCACATCGCTGACGATTTGCCGGACAAGTTGCTCCCGGTCATCGGTAACTGGAGCGCCCCTCGGCGCCTGCCGGGATAATGCCGCTTTGGCTTGATTAAAACCTTCGACTATTTTCATTTAGGCAACCTCTACCGCCGCCCTTAGTCTTTTAACAATACTCTCGATGCGCTTACTCTTCACAGGGTCAATGACCGCGCTGGAACTACCGATAAGGCAGCCCGTCGATTCGAAGAGCGTATCGATTATCTTGAGGTTATGCCGGGCTATCGTCCGGCCGGTCTCCGTATTTTCGATGAGCAGGTCCGCATCTTCCGGCAGGAAGGCCTCGGTGGCACCCCAGGTGGGAATCACGCGGTAGTGTCCCAGGTGGTTGTCACGCGCGTATTTATCGGCGATATTTACGTATTCCGAAGCGATGCGGATCGGTTCTTCCCTTCCCACGCTAAAGTGTCTCAAATCACCGCTATTATCCACCGCCAGTTCACGGCTTACCACCGCTACCAGCCTTACTTTACTGGACTTAAGATCGATAAGCTCGTTAACCGGACTGGACGGGAACTGGTTAAGGAGGTCAGTCAGCCAGTCGCGGCCGGTAATCCCCAGGTCGAAATTGCCATTGGCGACCTGCGAGGGCATATCCTGCGGCCGGATAACTTTAACCGTTACTCCGGCGATGTTGATACCGGGACGGCGGTTACCCGTCTCCGAGGGATAATCTACAGTCTCGATGCCGGCCCTGTTCAGTAGATTCACAGCCTGCTGCTGCTGGTGTCCATCGGGCAGGGCAAGTCTGACAGTATCCCCGGATATTTTCCTGCCCGGATAGACCCTAGATATCTCTATCTTATCGGTTTCACCATCGCTATGTACCTCTCTTGCGGTTTCCGGCACGGCATCGCAAATAGATGCTATTATTTTATCAAGGTGCTTGGTTTCCCAACTATTCCGGTTAGCGATAAGGAACGCGCCAGATCTGAGGACTTTGCCTGTAGATACCAGCCCGCAGGCGGCCAGCTCATTTTTAGCGTGAGTAGAAAGCAGCACCATATCGGCATTTTCCGGCGGATAAACTTCGGCCGCACCCCACACCGGGAACACCGCGAAACGTCCCAGCCGTTTCTTCAGAGCGTAGGCCTCGGCAAGGTTCGGGTACTCGGTAGCGATACGCACCAGCACGCCGTTGTTTTGCAACCCTTCCGGCGGGGAGGACGCCGCCATATACAGCGTGCCTTCCCCGTACGCCAAATCTTTGACCTTGACCAGGTCGCTGCTGGGGTACTTGACCAGCAGCTCTTCTATCCAGTCCAGGCCGCAAATACCCAGGTCATAGTTCCCCATGGCTATCTGGATAGGAATATCTTTCTCATGGAATACTCTGATAAGCAGTTCCGGGAACTTCTGCGACGTGGGGCGGTAGAAGCCGATTTTGGAGTGATATTCGTCAAGACCCCATTCGGCCTTCTGGAGCATGGCCGCCGTCTTACGCAGCAGGCGCCCTTTAGGCAGGGCTATTTTAATCGGCACCTTCCCCCTCCAGCCGTTTTAAAACATCGCTTAACGTTTGAGTTTCAAACTTACCGGATTTCTTATTTTCTACTAAAGTAAATAACGGGGCCTGGCTCCGTACCTCAAGCATCCACTTTGCTGCCCGGCCATCCAGGTCAAGCTCGGTGATGTAGCCGGCCTGACGCAGGCTATCAGCTGTTTTAAAAGCCTCTTTCACGGCATCTTCTGATATGGCGCGCACTAAAATACGCTTTTGTGTATCGGGAGCGATAGAATCCGGTTTGATGAGGCTCATCAAACTATCAAGGTACAGGGCAAAGCCGGAAGCAGGCACGTCCTCTCCCCCCATGGACGGAATGAGAGCGTCATACCGGCCTCCCCCACCCACCTTTTCCTCACCGCTAAAAAGCTGGAATATCAAGCCCGTGTAGTATTCAAAGCCAGCCCCGGAGGCAATATTAATCCGGTATTTGAGACCCAGTTCATCTAATAGCGCCACCGTTTTAAGGAAATCATCGAACGGCTGGCTGATTTCCGGCAGGCTCTTTTCGAGGATAGCTCTCTGGTTCCGGAGAAACCCGGTGGACTTCCCGTTGAGAGTCAGCAGGGGGCGGATAATATTGCCGGCATCCGGTGATGCCCGGCTGACCCTGGCCAGCGCTTCCGCATCGCCATCGAGAATCCGGTCGAGCATGCGGTGCTGTTCCTCGGCGCTCAGGCCGAGCTTCTCCAGCAGCGCCTTAATCAGGCCGGCGTGAGATAACCGCAGCTCAATATTTTTCAATCCCAGCTTGCTTAATACCTCCAGGGATAGGGTTACCAGCTCGGCGTCGGCCGTAGCTGACCCCGCCCCGATAAGTTCGGCGCCGCACTGCCACCTTTCCCTTGTCTTATCGCCTGCTTCTTCAAAGATAAAGATGTTCGTAGCGTAAAAAAGCCTGGCCAGCCCGCGCTGCACGCTCTCCGTATAAAGTCGGGCGACCGGTATCGTGCCATCAGGCCGCAGCACTACCCTCTCCCCGCTCCAGCCGTCCCAGTCGAGGAAAGAGTAGACCTTACCCAGCCTGCCCGGCGTCAGTGTCCCCGCCGAGGTAAACAGGTGCAGGTATTCGATGGTAGGTGTCCTGACCTCCCGGTAGCCCCACTTGATAAAGCAGTCCCGGCATATCCCCTCGACGACCCGGAATGCTATCATTTCCGCCGGGGAAAGGTCGCGCATCCCTTTGCATCTCTGGATTTTCATGTTGTATCCTTAACTGGCTTTCAGACGAATACTATATTAATTTACACTAATTGAGGCAGCTTATTCAATTCTATATATATTCAGTCAATGAATTCCTAATTTACCTCACCCCCTTATCCCTTCAGGGAGAACCCTTCAGGGTGAACCCCCTCTCCTCGCGAGGCAAAATGAAGGAGAGGGGGAAGAGTTTTATGAGAGGGGGGCTTCTGCCCCCCTCTCATTTTTTCTCCCCCTTCCCTTGATAAGGGAAGGGGGTCAAGGGGGATAGGTTTGATTGATTCATAAGATGAGGCTGGTTAATAAGTAAAAAGGAAAGATATTAACCGATGTTCTCATCCGTT
>CAZXYV010000003.1:12258-17185 GCA_964645025.1 uncultured Dehalococcoidaceae bacterium
CTCATTATCCAGCTTGATACCCCCGGCGGGCTGGATGAGGCCATGCGCGATATCGTCCAGCTTATCGTCAACTCACGCGTGCCGGTCGTGGTCTATGTCGCTCCTTCAGGGGCCAGGGCCGCTTCCGCCGGAGTCTTTATCACGATATCTGCCCATGTGGCGGTCATGGCGTCGAACACCGCCATCGGCGCGGCACACCCGGTAGCCATGGGCGAAGAAGGCGAACAGGCCATGTCCGAGGAGATGTCAGAAAAGGTAGTGAATGACGCCGCTGCCTATATCCGCAGCCTGGCCGAGGGCCACGGGCGCAATATGGAGTGGGCGGAAAAGGCGGTGCGGGAGAGCGTTTCCGCTACCGAGCGTGAAGCGCTGGATTTAAAAGTTATCGATATGATTGCGCCTGACCTGCCAGCACTCATCTCTCAGCTTGACGGCCGGCAGGTCACCATGCTCAATAACCAGCAGATTACCCTGCAAACGCAGGGCGTCCCCATCAATAATGTCCCCATGAAGACCATTGAGAAGTTCCTTTATACTATCGCCGACCCTAATATCGCCTACATACTGATGAGCGTGGCCATGCTGGGCATCATGGCGGAAATATTTAACCCCGGCCTGATTTTCCCCGGTATTGTCGGCGGTATCTGCCTGCTGATGTCCTTCTACTCGCTCGGCGTTTTGCCGGTAAATTATGCCGGTGTTCTTTTCATCGTCCTCGCCTTCGGCCTCTTTATCGGGGAGGTGCTGAGCACATCCTTTGGCCTGTTTACCGCCGGGGGCATCATTTCTCTGGTCATCGGCTCGCTAATCCTTTTCCAGGGGGCACCATCGCTATTCCGCGTAAGTCCCTGGCTCATCGCCACCGTTACCATTCTTATTTCCGGTGCTCTGGCCTTTATCATCCACCGCGCTATCAGCATCCACCGCAAGCAGGCCACGACCGGTCGCGAAGAGCTGATGGGCAAGACCGCTGTAGTCAAAGTTGCTCTGAACCCCGCCGGTACGGTATTTTATAAGGGCGAGCTCTGGTCGGCCATTTCTGAAAGCGGCGAGGTTAAACCCGGGGAAGAGGTAATCATCAACCGCATTGATAGTCTTACTTTGTATGTTACTAGAAGTAAGAATATGACACATCAAGATGTGAATAAGTAGCAAGTAGCAAGTAACAAGGGGAGAGGGGTTTGATACTTGTTACTTCCTGCTCAATAAGGAGGCTTGGATTTGTTCTGGATAACTTTGTTGATAATCCTGATTATTATTTTCCTGGTTTTTGTGGTAATCTGGGTGGTGCGTGCCCACCAGAGGAAGGTAGAGGCCGGAAAAGAAGAACTCGTGGGCAGAACGGCGGTGGTGGAAGTAGCCCTGGCGCCGAAAGGGGTAGTGCTCATTGAGGGGGAACGCTGGACAGCCGTAATCGATAAAGGCCAAGCCGGGCCTGAAGAGGAGGTGACTATAACCAGGGTTGATGGCTTAAAATTAATGGTAACCAGAAAACAATAAAGGAGGTATTTTGATGAGTTACGTATGGATTATCATTATCGCGATTGTTGCGATTATCTTCATCGGGATGGCGGTTAAAGTCGTGCCCGAATACGAACGGGGCGTTCTTTTCCGTCTTGGCCGTCTCGTCGGCGCCAGGGGGCCCGGGCTATTCTTTATCATCCCCTTTATCGACCGCATGGTGAAGGTTGACCTCCGTGTCGTCACGATGGATGTGCCTTCGCAGGAGGTCATCACCAAGGATAACGTCACCGTCCGCGTTAACGCCGTGGTCTATTTCAGGGTAGTCAATCCCGAAGATTCCGTGGTCAAGGTACTCGACCATATCCGGGCGACCTCCCAGATAGCCCAAACGACGCTCCGGAACGTCCTGGGACAGTCCGAGCTCGACGAGCTTCTTATCCAGCGTGAAAAGCTCAACCAGATGCTGCAAAAAATCATCGATGAGCATACCGACCCGTGGGGCGTCAAGGTCAGCACCGTAGAAATCAAGGAAGTCGAACTGGCCGAGGAAATGAAGCGCTCGATGGCCGCCCAGGCCGAGGCCGAGCGTGATAGGCGCGCCAAGATTATCAATGCCGAGGGTGAGCTCCAGGCCTCCGAGAAAATGGCCCAGGCCGCCGCCATTATCGGCCGGGAGCCTTCAGCCATACAACTACGTTTCCTGTCAACCCTCACGGAGATAGCCAGCGGTAAAGCCAATACTATCATCTTCCCCTTACCCATAGAATTTCTCAAGGCATTCGGCGTCAAAGCCGACGAGAAAAAATAATACGTCGCCTAAACAACCTGGAGGGGGCTGGCCAGCCCCCTCCTTTCTCTTTAAAAGGGCTTTACTTAAAATGTCATTCTGAGGAGCGAAGCGACTGAAGAATCTTGGAGAGGTTGTGGGAAAGACTAAATCACCTCCCCGCCGCCGAGATCCTTCGCTTCGCTCAGGATGACAATTCCTTTATTATTCGGTAAATTTTACCCCTCTCGTTGTCCTCCTACATAAATAAGCAAGAAAAGTCGAGACACATATTGGCCTCAATGCTATATTGGCATTAAAGGAGAAGCGGAAGCATGGAATGGTCGGATAGAATGAACGCGGCGATAGCGTACATCGAGGATAACCTGGCGGGTGAAATAGACTTCAATAAAGCAGCAAAGCTAGCGTGCTGCTCCCTGTTTCATTTCCAACGCATGTTCTTTGCCATCATCGGCGTAACGCCGGCAGAGTATGCCAGACGGCGCCGATTGACGCTGGCGGCCAGGGAGCTATCGTCAAATAACTCTAAAATAATCGATACTGCCTTGAAGTACGGCTACGATTCGCCGGATTCTTTTACCCGTGCCTTCCGGAACGTCCACGGCATTACACCCCAGGCAGCGCGCGAGCCGGGGGTAAAGCTGACGGCGTTCCCGCGTGTCTCCTTTCACATTGAATTAAAAGGAGGTAACGACATGGACTACAAGATTATCGAGAAACCGGCTTTTGATGTAGTCGGTAAATCTAAGGAATTCACCACAGTACAGGGGGAAAATTTCAAAAAAATTCCTCAGTTCTGGGATGAATTCATCAAGGCTAATCACTTTGTGACCCTTGAAAAGATAACCCAGGGTAAACCGGGGCCAGTTACCGGTGCAGGCTGCCTGGGTGTATGCTTCTTGGGCGAGGATTCAATACCAATGAAGAAGTTTTTCTACGCCATTGGCGTAGAAAAGCCCAAGAAAGCTGTGCCAACGGGCTTTGAGGTCATACCTATCCCGGCGGCGACCTGGGCGGTATTCGAATCTATCGGCCCCATGCCCAAAGCCATACAGGATGTAACTGTCCGTATTTTCCAAGAATGGTTCCCGTCCACCGGCTATGAGCATGACGCCAAACCGGAGCTTGAGGTCTATCTGCCGGGAGACACGAACAGCAAGGACTACCACTGCCAGGTCTGGATGCCTGTCGTAAAGAAAAAGAAATAAAATACTTTAAATATCTGGGGATGGGGAGGTAAAACTCCCCTCCCCTTTTTTAAACTACGGCGCTTTAGCTTCTTCGACTAATTCACTCATTATTTTACCGAATTCAGCTAAATACTTTTCCTTACTTACGTGCGACGGCAGGTGTATTTTCATCTCCTGAAGGTTGCTGGTAATGGTGGGCAACCATTGATAAGGAATAGAGATCAACATTGTCCCTTCGGGAAACAATTCCCTGCCTTTCATGCCGTGAATCAATGCGGGTATCAGGTAATTGACCTGTCCGCTTTGATACGGATAAATATAAAGCCAGGCGCAGCCCATCACAGGTGTCGTTTTCGAGGTATATAGCTCGCCCGTGGAATAGGTCATCGCCCTCAAGACGATTTCAGCCTGGCTGGGAGTGGCGGTAATGATTAAGACATCCGGCTCGAAGGTCAATTTATCCAGAGGAGAGAAAGCCACGTAGTTCACCATGCCGCTGTCAAATTTAGGGACGTGTTTATAAAAGGAATAGTTCGCCCGGGGTTCCTGGAAAATCCCCAGCCTGGCACCGATTTGACCGCTTTCCGCAAAAGGCTCCATTTTTTCCATTCCCAGGAGTATTTTCCCGATGCAGGCTTCCTTGTTTTTCTTGCTGAAATAAAATGGCGCTTTAGCCTCCTGGGCTTCCGGCAACATTTCACAGAAAGACAGGTTTTTATTCTTAGGTAGGGGTTTGATGCCTTCAGGCTTGAAAAAGAGAAATTTCACCCCGACGGGCGGCCTTAAGAAATCCAATTTTTTAAACACGGATAAGTCAGTTTTAAGTGCTTTCATAATTTCTCCTTTTTCACTTTTCACGCAAAGTCACGTCCCCGGCGACCACCCTGGTTAAAGTGCCGTCGGCCAATCGTATCACTAAAGAGCCGCTTTCATCGACGGATTCGGCCATGCCTTGGACAGTCTCTTCACCCCATTTCGCCGTGACCTTTTGCCCTAGCGTTACCAGCCTGTCCCGCCAGGCTTTAACGATAGGCGCCGTATCCGGTAATTTAAGGTATAACCGCTCAAACTCCATGAGAAGACTTCGGATAATATCTTCACACGCGATTTTCCCCCCTACTTCCTCCTCCAGGCTCGTGGCGGTAATAGCAATCTCTTTGTACTCGTCCGGTCGCAGGGACATGTTGATGCCGATGCCGATGACAGCGTAAGCAACTCTATCGCCCTTGACCTCGTTCTCGATGAGAATCCCGCCTGCCTTTTTCCCCCCGATGAGAATATCGTTAGGCCATTTTATCTGCGTTTTCAGGCCGGTGACGCTCTCGATGGCTGACGCCGCTGCCAGGGAAGCTATCATCATAAGATAAGGTAAACTGGCGGTATCCGGGTATAGAATCAGAGATAAAGCGATGTTGCCCCGGGGCGAAAACCAGGTACGCTGTAGCCTGCCCCGTCCTGCCGTCTGCTCACCGGCGATGATGACGGT
>CAZXYV010000003.1:17285-22288 GCA_964645025.1 uncultured Dehalococcoidaceae bacterium
AGGTACGCTGTAGCCTGCCCCGTCCTGCCGTCTGCTCACCGGCGATGATGACGGTACCTTCCTTCGCCCCCCGACGCGCCTCCCGACGGGTGGCCTCCATGGTCGAGGTCAAACGTGGAAAATAGATAATCTTTTGCCCGATAAAGCGTGTCGTCAGTCCTGCTTTGATTAAAGACACCGAGAGCTCTTTTACTATCATTTGATAATCGCTTTATAGATAAGAGAACTGCATATAGATAATATCATAACTGTTTAAGCTAAGATAGAATGAATAGCCTTATGTTTATCGTTTCAGTTTAGCCTCACCCCTTACCCCTCGATGTTGACCTAAGGGAGTAGCCAGCGGAGAGGGGTTCATCCTGAAGGTTCACCCTGAAGGGCAACAGCCCCTCTCAAATATATTCCCCCCTCTCCAAACAAAATACCAGAGGTTTTTTCTAGTGCTCCTTTTGGAGAGGGGTTCACCCTGAAGGGCTCTCCCTGAAGGGGACAGAGGGGGTGAGGTTATAACTAAATAATAGAATAGGTGGCAACGAAGATGCTACTTCAGCTCTACCGAGCCGATGCGTGTATATATCGGGCCTTGAGGGGTCAACTGGCTTTTAATCAGGTGAACTGAATTTACGTCAAATCTACATTCGGACTCGTTTACTGTGCCGGGAACCAACTGGCCGAGGCTTTGCCGTTCGTCCGGCCGGGCCTGGTCACGGACGCGACCCAGGGTAAGATGAGGTGTGAATGGTCGCGCCTCCGTCATAAATCCCAGGGGTGAAAGGGCGGACTCGATACTTTTTTGAAGCTGAGTAAGTTTCTCCAAATCCCCCGTTATCCCCACCCATACCACCCGGACACGTCTCGGGTCAGGAAAAACACCCAGCCCGCTGACAGCCAGGTGAAACGGATGTACACCGCGCGCCGCCTCAGCCATGGCCGCGGTTATCTTTCCGCTGATACCGGGGTCGATATCACCGAGGAACTTAAGCGTCAGGTGGGTACCGTCCGGCTCGGTCCACCGCACCGGCGCCCGGCAACCTGATTTCAGCCGGTTCTGGAGCCGGGTGAGAGTCTTTTTAACTTCCCCCGACAGCTCGATGGCGATGAATGAGCGAATTCGTTCCATATTTTAAGCTATAGACCGAGCAGCCTGCGGGCGTTTCCAGAGACAATACTGCTCTTTTCTTCTTCCGCCAGTCCTGCCGCGTCGATTTCGCCAAGTATGCGGCTCGGCGGCATTACCGGATAGTCGCTACCGAAGAGTATCTTGTCCGCGCCGACCAGCTGGCTGACCTGATGGTATACCTCGGGTCGGTAGAGAAAAGGCGATATGGCGGTATCGAAATAGACATTGGCGAGGGCCTTCTGTACTTCCGGCATCAGGGCGTAGAAAGGCAGCCCTCCCCCCCAGTGGGCGAAAACGACGGTTAAATCCGGGAAATAGGTAATGAACCAGTAGAGTATCGCCGGGGTAGCTATCCCTTTGCCGGCGTAAATATGGCCAACCGGCTCCGAAGCATGGGTCATCAAGATGAGCTTGTGCTGCCGCAATAATGCCACAAAAGGCTCCAGTGGTTTCTTCTGGGCAAAGCCGGGCGGCTGGCAATCGGGCCGGAGCTCGCCGACTCCCCTGAGGCCGCCCCGGGCACAGCGCTCTATTTCCGATAGCGATTTATCTGAATTATAATCGGCGACGGCGCCAAAACCAATGAGGCGCTTCGGGTAGTGGTTTACGGATTCCAGGATGTAGTCGTTGGTTTCCGCGCAGAGCTCGTGCGTGCTCCAGCCGTAGTTGACGACGACGGAAACATCGACCCCATCCCTATCCATGCTCTCGATGAGGTCTTCTGCGGTGGCTATCTTGATTTTCTTATCGCCGTAAATTTGGGCGAAAGCCTCGTCGGCTTTGGCATAACGGCTGCGGTCTTTCTTTATCTGCGGCGGTAGCACGTGCGTATGAAAATCGATAATCATGCTCAAACTAACCGCCGTCACAGCCGCAGTCGGACTATCGCCCGGACGGAAGCTATTCTTTCTTTTCGCCTTTTTCGGGCTTCTCAGCCTTCTCAGGTTTGGCGGCTGCTGCTTCGCCAGCTGGTTTAGCTGCTTCTTCACCGGCCTCAACTTCACCCGCCGGGACTTCAGCCTCCGCGACGACCGGCTTTTCTTCTTCGACCTTGATGATGACTTCCGTAACCTTGACGACCAGCTGCTGGGGGTCGGCGTGGACGGTGATCTCCGGGTCGAGGACAATATCTTTAACGTAGAGACCCTGTTCCAGTTCGGTTAATACACTTATGTCAACTTCTATCTGCGGCGGCACTTTCTCGGGCAGACATTCAATCCTCAGTTCCGTGATACCCCGTGAAACCATGCGTCCTTTGCCTCTCAAGGCCGGGGCATCGCCTACCAGGACGATGGGGATATCCATCTGCATCTTTTCACCCTTTTTCACCTGGTAGAAGTCTACGTGAAGCAGCTGCCGGCTCAGGACATCCCTCTGTATTTCCCGTACGAACACCCTTTTAGGTTCTTTATCGCCTTCAACTTTTAGGCTTAATAGACGGGTCGTGCCGGCCTGGGCTAATATTTTCATAAGGTCGTCAGTATCGCACTGTAAGGCCTGCGATTCTAATTTATGACCGAAGAGATGGGCCGGTGTAATGCCCTGGCGACGTAGTAGCTGGGTCTTCTTCCCGAGCACCTCTCTCTTGGTAGCGGTTAATTTCATTTCTGGCATTTATTTTCCCCTTTCCATCGTATCAATTTAAGCATATTCAGATGTAAAAATCAATTACGGGGGTTGAAAGTGCGTATGTGTACGCCGTTCGGAATATCCTTAAGGATAAACCTCGGCTTGTTGAAGAAAAAGGAAGGGGGCTTAGCCCCCCTCTTTCAAAATATTAAGCCTCTTTCGTCTACCCTTGATAAACGCCTTGATAGTCTTTATTATGGGCTACATAGTTTTCTTTGAGGCTACCGGCATAGTCGAGAGCCCGCTCGCCTACCTTCACCTTGCCGTTATCCAGACTGACGGTGAGAAACTTGGCCCACTCCGGGGGGTCGAGCTCCGGATAGTCTAACCGCTGGAAGTCCAGCGGTCGGCTGCTCGCTTTACGCGCCAGGGAGGCCTGCAGGATAATTTGCGCGTGGGTCAGCATACTCAAGTCCTCCAGGCCGCGCTCCAGCTTATGCGGGTCGAGGGCATACAGCGTCGGCGCCCACTTCTCTTCGATTTCTTTGAGCGTATCCAATCCCATTTTGAAGAGCGACTCGGTCTTATACTCGGAGCAGAAGTACTGCATGGCCCGGGCGATGCCGGCGTGCAGCTCTTTCCAGTCGAGGCCTTCGCTTCTCTTTATCGGGGCATAGACCCTGGCCTTCTCGGCGGCGACCTGCTCTTTGGATATCGCCCCCGGCCCGATTTGCCGGGCATAATCGGCGGCTTTACGGCCGGCGTAACGGCCGGTTGAGGCAGCGAAACTGTGGTCGCCGGGGGAATATATCTGCATCCCTGCGGCGTACAGGCCGTCGAGGCTAGTTTTAAGGTTCCAGTCTATCATGAGTCCGCTGCCGCTGGTCTCCCGCCATTGCGGCAGGCTCATCCCTTCTATCAAGTTATAGTTCTGGAGGAGGTCTTTAGATGGGTCGAAGCCAGCCTCTTCATAGGTGCTGGTGATTATTTTAGTAGTTGATTCTTGCCCCAGCATCAGGTCCCAGGTGACTTTTCTTTCAATATCTTTCATGGCGGGGAAATCGCCGTAAAATGGCAGAGCAAACTCCCCTTTGAGTACGCCGGCGCGGATGTCCGCCCACGGTCCGGTACGCCCGCTCCTATCGGCCATTTGCGATTTCTTGCCCCAGGCGGGTTCGGTAACCGTCTGGAGGTCTTTACCATTGGCATCGACCAGCATGACGTTCTCATAGCTGGCGTCACCGGCGCCCGTGTACCACTTGTGCTTGTAACCTCCGGCGATGCGCAGGACGCCGGACCTCTCCATCAGGGTAAGCTCGGCGCCGGCCTTCCAGGCCATGGCGATGCCGTCACTGGACTGGTTGCGGTTCCCCATGGTGGAACAGCCGGCTAGCTCCGTATTGAAGACCCAGATAGAGCCGGACCCGGCCAGGCTAAGTATTATCGCTTTTGCCTTGAATACCATGAACTCGCCGGTGCGGTTGTTCAATCCGGTCGCGCCCACGACCCTTTTCCCCTGTTTCCCCCCTTCCGTCAACAGGCTGGTGGCCATGACCCGGTCGTAGATTTTAACCCCTAACCGCTGGCACTCTTTCTTTAAGGCGGGTTTGAAGGTCGTCCCCCAGACACGGATAACCGTATTGGTATCGTGGAAAGGGTTAAACCGGGGTGAAATCATTAATTTGGACGCATCATCGTATCCCTCGGCGCCCTGGTATTTTCCTTCTTTATCCCGTATCTTACCGCCCATCTGCTCCATCTCCAGGAGCGTATCGTAGTTCTCGCGGCACTGTATCTCCCGGCCGATGCCGCAGGCGTACGGTGGACTGGCCAGACGTTTTGCCCACTCATCGGGATTGACCTTGGAGAGGGGATTGGTGGGGGTATCGCACCAGTGGTCACAGCCCGGCCCGCCGTTGCCGCTCCTGACCGTCGCCCCTTTTTCCACCAGGGCTACTCTCACGCCTTTATTGGCAGCGCTGATGGCTGCCCAGCACCCGGCGATGCCGCCACCCAGCACCAGGACATCCGCCTCGATTTCCTGCTCTTTATCATATTTAATTGGATACGGCCACGACGGCGCATGACCCTCTTTTTCCAGGAACTCGTTAAATGATGTCATTCTTTAGCCTCCGTGTTTGTTTAAATAATTCCCCTACCGTCAGCTACACCCTAAAGACCTCGCCGGTTGCCTTGCGTTTCCAGTAGCCCCGCTGCTGGAGCGGCCAGTTGAACTTGATAGCGCCGGCGATATTACACGCCTCGACACAGCAGCCGCAGTACCAGCATTCCTCGGGGTGCAGGATAATCGGCG
>CAZXYV010000004.1:0-20663 GCA_964645025.1 uncultured Dehalococcoidaceae bacterium
TTTTTGACATAAAATAGCGTGCATTCGGGAAAATAAACCTGTTTTTATCATCAGTTATGCCACCGATATGGTCCGGATGGCCGTGGGAGAGAATTATGGTGTCAATTTCTCCGAGCTGTAATCCCTGAAGTTGTAAGTTATCAATCAACTTTCCCGTATCAGTTGGTGAGCTGACACCCCAGCCTGTATCTATCAGGATATTATGGTCTGGTGTTCTGATGAACAAACACATTACGTCCATCACCTTACCCGGCTGGATTTTGTATCGATTGAGCAATTGTTTGAGATATTCTATGGATGTATTAGAAAAAAGGAATTCTAGCTCCATTGGAGAAATGCTGTCTTTAATAACCAGACATTCGAAATTCCCAATATTGAAACGGAAGCTATTATTTATTACTTCCATGTTATCCTCCTCTAGGCGCTATTATTCCTATATCCAAATTCTCTAGGACATATCTGGAAGCATTCTCCCCGGCGATGCGACCGGAGTTGATGGCAAACCCGAAGGCACTGCCCGGAAGCAGCATACAATACGTGTCTGATTCCCAGCCTCCGGCGGCATTGCCGCCGGCATAAAGCCCCGGGATCGGCTCATCAAGATTGTTCAAGACCTCCATATGGTGATTAATCTTGATGCCGCCTATCGTATCCAGGCAACTTACGAAACATTTGATGCCGTAATAGGGGGGATTACGCAAGGGATAGAGATATCTCCGTTCCTTGTTAAAAATGCCATCGTATCCTTGGTCACAGCATTTGTTATATTCATCTATGGTGCCTTTAAGTGCCCGGGGCGTTACTCCTATCCATGTTGCTATATCATTCCAGGAATCAGAAATCTTCACCTCTCCTTTAGATGTTTCTGCCTCCAGAACCTCGTGCAGATTGTTTAATTTAACGCCAGTAATCTCATAAATACCGTGTACTCCTCCCCTCAGGAAACCCTCATTCTCAATCTTGTTTTTTATCCCGTCGTCGAATAGAACGTAGGCACACTTTTCCGGCTGCCGGTTGACGGTATTGCCGCACTCGGTAGCCCGGAAAGTTACCGCTTCATCGCAGAATCGCTCGGCTTTTCGGTTTACCCAGACCGTATAAGGCTCTTGAGCCATTGCATCCACGCGCGCCGGGCCGCGGTAGCAATGGGGGTGCAACAGGAGAACACCCAGCCCTTCCGTGGCAGCTCCAACCCCAGTGGCCATCAGCAGGCCGTCTCCGTTATTAGGCGTCCCAAGGAATACGATGTTTTTATCGTAGGCAGGATAATATTTTTCCAAAAGCTTTTTGTTCCCGGAATACCCGCCCGTGGCAATGATGACGCTCCTGGCGTCGATTTTGACTTCCTTGCCTTGCGTCGTCGCCAGAACGCCGGTCGCTTCCCCATTACCACCGGTGATTATCTTTTTCGCCGGGCAGTTCAGAAGCACTCGTACGCCCAGGTCTTCACATCGCTTGCGTAATGTTTTCACTATAATATAACCAGTTCTTTTTGCAGGCCCCAGAGAGTGAAATGTCAGGGCATCTGTACCGGGATACATACTGTAAATAGAGCCAAACTTGAGGCCTTTACTTTCTAGCCACCGGATGGTATCTCCGGATTTTTCTATGAAGGTGCGGAATATCCTCGGGTTTATTTTCCAGTGGGAATAGTCCATGGCTATCCTGAAAACATCGTCTTTCAAGGCGGCGATGCCCATTCGTCTTTGGACCGGACTTTCCGCCGCTAAAAGACCATCCGGGAAAACCGAGGTGCCGCCGGGAGAGCGTCTTTTTTCCAGTAATATTACCCTCATACCTGCTTCCGCGGCAGCGGTTGCGGCGGCAAAACCGGTGCCTCCTCCGCCGATGACGACAACATCAGTTTCCAGGCTTTCGGCTGCTGAATTCCGCCTGGAATTCTCCATAAATATGCCCTTCCCCGTATTTTCTTAAGAGACTATGTTTATTATGTGATGCGTTTCAATACCAAGCCCAGCTAAAAAACGCTATAAATTATCCTGATAAAATAGTAAACCTGTTTTTATTTCAATATACCAGGCAGCCAGGTGGCCAGGGGAGGGAACAGGAAAACAATGGCAACCACCACCACCGCCGCAAAAACGAAGGGTAAGGCGCCGCGATATATCGTGCCGATGGGAATATCCGGGGCCATTCCCTTCATCGTAAACAGGTTTATGCCCACCGGTGGTGTTAAAGTGCCGAGTATTAACACTAAAACCAATAGGTTAGCAAACCACAAAGGATTAACCCCTAGAGCTACAGCGACCGGGTGTACTATCGGCACACCGATTAAAGTCAAAGTCAGGATATCAACGAGGCACCCTAGGATGAGGAAGACAAATAGAATAAGAAATATTAAAAGCGGGGCGGGCCAGCCAAGTCCTGCCAGGGTGTGCGAAAGAACGCTGGACAGATTACACCACGCCACGAACCGGGTGAACAATATGGCGCCATTGATGACAAGGAGCAGCATGGAGAGGACTTTGGCTGAATCCAGAAGCGCCTGGAAAAAGCTCTTCCAGGTGAAACGGCGCATAATCAACCCGATGATAAGGGCACCGGCGGCACCAACGGCACCCCCTTCCTGGGGACTAAATATACCCATGTAAATACCACCTATGACGAGTATGAATAATGCGATAATAGGACCAATGCCACGCAGTGAGACGAATCTTTGTTTCCATGTCGCGCTTTCCGCCGGGGGACCGAGTCGGGGATTGATACGGCACCAGATATAGATAGTAACGGCAAACGCTAATCCCATGAGCATCCCCGGTAAAATTCCCGAGACAAATAATTTACCGATAGAGGTCTGGGTAAGCACGCCGTAAATAATAAAGGGTATACTCGGCGGTATAATGGGTCCGATGATAGACCCGCCGGCGATGCTTCCGGTGGACAGGCGTTTATCGTAGTTATATCGTTTCATTTCGGGCATGGCGACCGATGTCATCGTGGCGATGGAGGATATACTATCGCCAACGATAGCAGCGAAAGCGGTACAGGAAGTGGTGGTTGCCATTGCCAGTCCGCCCGGGAAACGTCCTATCCAGCGATTGAACAGGACATAGAGGTCTTCACCGAACCTGGCATAGAGACAGAAAAAACCCATCAGCACAAAAAAGGCCACGGTCGCCCAGGTGAAATTACCCGTATTGGTATATATCTCCCTGCCCAGCGTGTTGAGGGCGGTTTCTAGGCCGCGAATATGACTGATGAATATAAAACCGGTGATAAAGAACGCAAACGATATAGGCAAACCGGTCATCAGCAAGATAAGCGACACTACTAAACCGATGACCCCCACAACAGGTAACTTTATGTGCCACATACCCGGCTGCATCCAGAACGCCGCCAGGACCACAAAAATGAACGGCACCCCGACCATCAGCAGCCACTGGTAAGGCTTTAAGTCTTGCTTTACTGCCTCGGTGATATCGTTTAAAAAGTCGCGGAGAAGAAATAGCCCCATTATAATGCTGCCAAAAACTATAACGATTGCGAACGGCCCGGCAGGTATCAGGAAATTTTGGCTGTGCACTTGGTGTATTTGCAAATCCTTCATCGCCAGGACCAAAATACGCCAGACAATGAGGATAAAAAGTCCTAAGCCCAGGGTTGTTGTGATAAAGTCCAGAACCAGACGCGGTTTTGGTTTCAAATTCGCGGAAATAAGGTCTACGGCGACATGTCCTTTATTATTGTAGGTATGGCCTATAGTAAAAAAGACTGTAATTATCAACATTACTTCGGCTATTTCTTTGGCGCCGTCGATGGGCAGGGAGAATACATAACGCATAATAACATCGGTAAAAGTCAGTCCGACCATGAGAAAAATGATGCCGGCGCCTATCATGTTCGTCCACCGGCTTAAAACGCCGGCGCTGTCTAAAACACGGATAGCTTTGTTAATAACGTTCATTATTTAACGGCCCACTCCTGTTAAATATACCATGATAAGCGCCGGCCGTCCCGCCCCCCTATTACGGTCTCCGGCGTTTCACCGGAGGTAAAAGGGAGCGTAGACGGCTTTTTTTAAAGGCGGATAGGGCAAGTTATTTACTTCGGAGCGTATTCAGAGCTGGAGTATTTCTTCTCAAGCTTTAGAAATTCGTCCAGAAGTTTCTGTCCGGGGTAGTTGGCGGCATTCATCTGGGATACGAATTTCGCACGCACCGGTTGCAGAGCGGCGTCGAACTTGGCCAGCTCGGTCGGGGAAAAGGTGATGAATTCGGTCTTAAACTGCTGGACGGCTTTTGCTTTGAGGTCTTTATCCATGCTCCATTGTCCAGCATCCTGAAGAGCGGGTATCTTGACAGAAGCTTCTTCGATTACCTTCTGATATGCCGCCGGGAGGCTGTTCCATTTCTTAAGGTTCATGACGCAAGCCCAGACCGCCGGGCGGGCATGTACCTCGGAGATATTGGGGGTCACCTCGCCCCAGTTAAAATCAAACAGGCTCGGCATGGTCAGGACGCCTCCATCCATAACTCCTGTCTGTAAAGCTGTATAGGTCTCCCCGGGCATCATTGAGAGTGGCACCATGCCAAAAGCCTTCCACACTTCAGAGTCCCAGGTGCCGGTAGAAAGGAATTTTTTACCCGCCATATCTGCATAAGAGCGGATAGCTTTCCCCTTCGCCATACAGAAGTAGTTGGGGAAGGTAGCCGCATAGAAAAGAAGCTTGAGATTGTCTTTGGTATAAGCGTCCTGCATCTGGGGGAATTCCTTCGCTAGATCGGTATACATCTGGGTGACGCCATAGATCGTGGTACCGAATGAAGTCAGGTTTTGGACATCTTCCATGGGGAAAACGTTCGGCGTCATTGTCGGATAGATATGGGCGATATCCACGGTGCCATCCTTTGCCGCGTTAGCGGCGTCAAACAGGCCGACCAGCTCGCCGTTCCAGTGGGCTTCTATTTTTACCATTCCATTCGTTTTTTGCTCAATCTCTTTCATCCACGGACCGTAGGTTGACGACCAGCTGCCGGTGGCCGGGTCATGGCTGGAAAATATGAGTGTGATTGGCTTGGCTGGCTCGGTTGTCGTTGATGTCTTTTCGCAGCCTACCAGAGAAGCCAACAACATCATGAGTAATATCAGGCTGATAGTCGCTAGTAAGAGGAGTTTAGATTTTATCATTTATGACCTCCCTTAATAATCTGTAAGACCTATTTTCACCTTTCTCCTTTTTAAAATTCTTATAGTTACCCTCCTTTTTAGCTTGATATTTAATTTTTACCAAAGCGGTTATTTATAGAGCTACGATTTCTACGGGGAATATTGGTTTAAAATTATACAGTATATTAAAAAAATGTGTCAAGTATGAACAGAATGCTCAAAATAGTGAGCAGAAGAATACATCATTATAAAATCAATTATGTTTTTAAGAACTAATATCAGATATTTAAACAAATATGCAGTAATAATGTTGACGAAGCACCCAAAAAACGTTATAATATGGCTTATATGATTATAAAAGATGCGTTAGACGAACGGATTATCACACTTCTGGGAAACGATGCTCGGCAGAGTAGTCAGGTGCTGGCCAAACAGCTTAACGTCAGCGCTGCCACGGTCAGGCGTAGAGTCGGGAAACTTATCCGTAGCGGCATTTTACATTATGTGGCCGCGATCGATTCGGTCAAGGCTCCATATTCAACCGTCGTTGTCCTGGCTCTTGATGTGGACAGGGCCAAGATGAAATTAGTTACCGAAACACTCGTCCGCCTGCCGGAGATTAAATGGGTGGCCACCACTACCGGCCGATTTGACATCCTGGCTACGGCCTACCTGACGTCCAGCGGCAGCCTATCCGAGTTTCTGGAAAAACAGATTGGTGGCATTGAGGGAATCCGGGATAGCGAGACATTTGTCTGCCTGGATGTGAGAAAAGGGTACCTTATCCCGGTTGGTAACCGGTGATTCTGATAGCGAAGGTTCCAATGCCCGTTATCAGCGAAAAGCTTGTTGATTACGCACGGTCGGGATGGCAGAATCCGTATGACAGGCTTGGCGACACGGGAGCCGGTATTATCAAGGTCTAACCTCCCGGGAGTTACTCTAAGGCCGGGTCAGGAAAGTTGCATCGGGCTCCCCGCCAGAGCGGCTTAATTCATGACTTCACCACCATCGACGATAATCGTTTGACCTGTAATAAAGTCGCTGTCTGATGAAGCCAGAAATATGGCGGTCCCGACAAGGTCCGCGGGGTTCTGAATGCGCTTTAAAGCACGCTTAGGGAGCAGGAATTCGAGGATTTTCTGGCGGGATTCATATTCGTCCTTATCGGTGGGTTCCCAGCTCTGTGTCGCGCCGGGGGCAATGCAATTTACGTTGATATTAAATTCTCCCGCCTCGCGGGCCATGGACCGTGTCAAACCAATGATTCCCGATTTACTGGCCACGTAATGCGGCAGGTTGGTCGCGCCGATATACGCCGCCCCTGAGGAAATAGTGATAATCTTACCACTTCTCTGGGACTTCATGTACGGAAAGACAGCTCGGCAGCACAGGAAAGTGCCTTTGAGATTAACGTTGATAACTTTATCCCAATCAGCCACACTAATCTCCCAGAACGGCCCCATACCGAACTTGTTACGCTCCAGCATGCCGGCATTACTTACCAGGACATCGATTCTACCGAAACGCTCCGCGGTTTTTTTTGCCATTGCCGTAGTTTCTTCAACTCTTGAGACGTCGGTCTTGAGGGCCAGGGCTTCCCGCCCTTTGGCCTGTATGTCCCTGGCCGTAGCCTCTGCCGCCGGCAGGTTTATATCAGCAATGACAAGTCTGGCCCCTTGGTTCGCCATGCCCAGAGCATATGCCCGGCCTATACCCTGGGCTCCGCCGGTGATGATAATTACTTTATCTTTCAGCCTCAAAGACTCCTGAGGCATCTGATTACCTCCTTTCGTTTTAATCTTGCGTAAACCATAGCACTCTCACCGTTTTGTGTCTAAAGCGTATTGGCGACGCGATAACCGGCCGCCACGGCGTCGATTATCACTTTGGGCTCGGAACAATCTCCGATGAAATAGACCTCAGTGACTTTTCCCTTAAGAGTTTCCAATAGCCCGGTATTTGGTGTCAAAGGCACGGCCGGTACTATGGTATTGGCCTCGATAGTCCGTTTCTCTGCTTCCTTGGTCAAGACCACCAGCCCTTTATCCGTTATCGCCTCATATTTTACCCCGGCCATCATGGTCACTCCCTTATTCTTCAGCCACCTGAAAAGAGGGTGCCGTTTGCGTTCCGGGACTCCCTCGCCCAGAGTCTCGGCTGATTCAACGATGGTTACCTTTCTCCCTCGTTTCACCAGAAACTCGGCCAGCTCACAACCTTGTAAGCCGCCGCCGATAATAACCACTTTTTTCCCTAACGGCATCCAGATATTAGTCAGCCACCCCAGCACCTTTGGGCTCATGAACCTTAAATAAAACTTCAACATATGGTGCAGGTCAGGAATACTGACTACGTTGCGTCTGTTTATTCCGTTTATTTCTGGAATAGTGGGGATACCGCCTGCCGCTATGATGACGGCATCCGGCTTGATTTTACTGACTAGAGAGAGATTAAATTCTGTTGCCAGCCTGATATCCACACCCAGCTTGGTAACCTGGCTTTTAAGGTAGTGAACAAATTCCATCAAGAAGTCGCCTTCATGCCCTTTTACCAGAGCGGCCAGGGGTAATAGCCCTCCTAATCTATGCCCTTTCTCGTAAAGTATGACTTCATGTCCTCTTATTGCGGCTACTCTGGCCGCCTCCATCCCCGCCGGGCCGCTGCCAACCACCATGACTTTTTTCCTCTTCTCTACCGGTTTGATGAGATAGTCCTGTTCGTTCCCTAAAGCAGCATTTACCTGGCAGGCAATAGGAAGGTAAGTACGTATCCGCGAGGTGCAAAACATACAGGCGGTGCACGGGCGTATATCTTCCAGTCTCCCAGAAGTAACCTTGTTAGGAAGCTCCGGGTCCGCCAGCAGGCGTCTGGTCATACCAATCAAATCCGCCTTACCCTGGCGTAAAACCTCTTCCCCGATTACCGGGTCAAGTCTGCCCACGGTAATAACCGGTATTGAGACTACTTCCTTAATCGCAGCCGCCAAGGGTACCAGAGCCCCCGCCCCTTGACGCCTCCAATCGAGTTCTTTGATTAGGGGTTTGGGAGGTTCGGGATAGAAATACTGTTCTGACCTGATGATTTCCGGCAGACCGGAATAGGCGTTGGCCCTGGCATGGATACAATCAGCGCCGGCCTGCTGAATAATCTGAGCAATCTTTTGACTTTCCGTAATTGTCGTAGCCTTCTCGTGTCCGAGCTCGATAACATTAATCAGTGCCGAGATCACGAAATCTTGTCCCAGACGTCTTTTGATTTCTCGGATGATTTCAACCGCAAAACGGGTACGGTTTTCCATGTTCTGACAGCCGTAGGCATCCTGGCGCTGGTTCCAGATGCGGGATAAAAAGCTGTTAACCAGGTGGCCGGTACCGCAATTTACCTCCACGCCATCGAACCCGGCTTTCTTAGCCCGCTCGGCGGTCGCGGCGAACTTATCCACAATGTCTTCAATCTCCGGAATGGTCAGGCCCCTGGGCAACTGGTTGCCGGTTAACGCGGTGGGCACCTCGGACGGAATGAGTCCGAGCACCTCACTGGCGGTCATGGATGAAGATGAAACCGGCTGAAGACCGGAGTGCGGGTCGTGCCAGGGACCGGCATGGAACAGCTGCTGCAATACGTAGCAGCCATGTTGGTGGATAACCTGTGCAATCTGGCTAAAGCCGGGAATATGCTCATCATCATTGAGAAGCAGCTGATTACGATTATGCAAGCCCAGGGGAGGGTCAACGCCGCCCATTTCTACGATGATAAGACCTACACCGCCTCTGGCGAGGGCTTCGTACATGGCAATGTGTCTATTATTTACAAAGCCGCCCATATCGTAACTGCTGGCTGTCCCGGATGCTGTCTTTAACATGCGGTTTTTAATTTGCAGCGGCCCTATGTTGCAGGGCTCGAGTATCTTCTCAAATCTTCCTGTACCCACGATTACTTGCCTCCGTTTAATTAATCAGCCGGAAATCCTGCTGTCAGCAATAGCTGCGTTTATTTTCCTGAAACGTTCGTTACGTTCCGTTTTTTGCCACCCGCCAGCCGTCGGCGATAGCATCGATAATCAGGCGGGGCTCGGCGCCATCACCGATAAGGTGAATCTCCGGTACTTGACCTTTGAGGGCATCAAATAACCTGCTGTCTGGTCTGAAGGGAAGCGCCGGAGTAATCGTGTCCGCCTCGATTAACTGTCTGACTCCGTCTTTAGTCGTGATGACCAGTCCCTTGGCCGTGATTTCCTCACACTTAGCACCGGTAATGATTGTCACCGCTTTTTCACCCAGCCAATCCACCAGCCGCTGCTGCTTCCTCTGCGGTAGTCCTTCAGCTATAGGTTCATCACCGGCGATTATGGTGACATTTCTGCCTCTCTTGACCAGGAACTCGGCCAGCCTGGCCCAGCCGGGAATATACTCATCATCGTCGATACGATAGTGAAAAACATCGTGCGCCCCAAGCGGCCAGTCGAAAATACCCCCTTCGGTAATCACGAGGCCGACGCCGCCCCGGGCGATAGCTTCGGAAAAGTACAGCTGCTTCTCTGTGATGTGGCCGTCTTTCTCGTTGTACTGATAGCCCATGGAAGAGGTGGTCTTGACTATCCTGTTCCTGGTGGTCACCTGCCCGATACGGCCGGGCGCGAGGAGTTTATAAAATCTCCTGTTCTCGGTCATTTTCTGATTCTCCTACCATTATCATGGTACGATGACCGGCTTAATCTCCTTGCCAGTCATCATGGCCTCGACTGCCTCGTTTACTTGGTCCAGGCGGTACTTGTTGGTGACGATATCCGCGAAAGAATACCGGTGGCGTTTGTTCAGAATAAACTGAATAGCTTTGTGATAGTGGCGAATGGTGGCGGAACTATTTCCGATAATTTCCAGATGCTTTAACATAATCAGTCCGGGAATAATGGTTTGTTCCGCCATAGAGGACTGGCCGATGATGAGGTATTTGCCTCCCCTGCGGACAATATCCATTCCCTCTCTGAAAGCCGCCGGCACCCCTGAAGCTTCCACCACTACATCCGGGCCCCTGCCACCGGTAAGCTTAAGGATTTCGGCCCGGCGCTTTTCTGCGTCGGGGATTTTCTCAATATTAATGGTATGGTCGGCCCCCCATTTTTTCGCCAGATTTAATCTTAAGTCCGGCGCGCCGACGATGATGGTTTTCGAAGCTCCGCCTTCAGCGGCAAGCAGTGTTGAATACAGCCCGACAGGTCCGCACCCCTGGATAACGACGGTGCTCTGGATGCCCAGGACGCCGAGTCTTTCAAAAGACGCTACGGCGGTCCTGAAGGCGCAGCAGACCCCGATTACCTCTTCATTGGATAGCTCGGCCGGAATTTTGATGATATCCGCATTCGGGATAACATACTCATACTCCGCGAATCCGCCGGAAAGATAGGGATAGGCGCCGGAGGAGCTGAAACCGTAGGAAACCCTTTTTTCACACAAAGTGGGTTGATTATTAATAGCGCAGTTGTAACATTTCCCGCAGGCGACGTGCGGCCACATAATCCTATCACCGACATTTACCGGTTCGCCGGCACAATCGGCCGTTATCCCGTCTCCAAGCTTAACGATTCTGCCCACGGCCTCGTGTCCCGGAATAATCGGGAAAGGAGGTTTGAGGCCGATGTTCCCGTGCCACTGATGAACGTCTGTGCCGCATATTCCCGCCATCTCTACCTTGACCAGGATGCCGCCCGGTTCGACTTCGGGAATCGGAAATTCACGTATTTCATAAGGCTTATTGTACGCCGTAATCACAGCGGCCCTGCTTTTCTCCGGTATCTTAATCATTTTTGTCACAACCTTTGCTATAATATGTGCTTTTGAGTAACCTCAATATCAGGTAAGCCGTGCAATCTAGATAACGCTCTCGCCGCCATCCACGCTCAGGGTCTGTCCCACGATGTCGGAGGCGACGTCCGAGGCTAAGAAGGCCACCGCATTAGCAATGTCCTGCGGCTGGGTAGTTCTTTTTACAGGTATCCGCGCCAGGGCTCCCTTCAACATGTCAGGCGGCGGGGCGCCGCCCCCAAAATTGGTCAGCCCCAGGCCCGGAGCCACGCTGTTCACATTGATTCCGGAGGGCGCCAGTTCCACCGCCATCGACTGCGTAAAGCCCACCACGCCGGCCTTGGCCGCGCTATAAGCCGCGGTGTGGGACATGCCTTTCTTATAACCGATAGAGGAGATGTTGATGATTTTACCGCTCTTATTGGCGAGCATCTGGCTCACCACGGCTTTAGTGCAATAAATCGTACCTTTGAGATTGAGGTCGATGTCCCGGTTGAGTTCAGCCTCTGTTTTCTCGGCGAAAGGCCTAGGCGGGGTAATGGCGCCGGCGTTATTGACCAGGATGTCTATCCGTTTGAATTTCGCCAAGGCTGCCTTCGCCATATCATTCACTTCTACGCTGTTCGATATATCGGCCTTCAGTGCCATGGCCTTGCGCCCTGAAGCCTCAATCTCCGCCGCGGTTTGTTTAGCTCCGGCCAGGTCAATATCTGCCACGATGACATCGCAGCCCTCTTTGGCCAGAGTCAAAGCAATGGCTTTTCCATACCCCTTTTGACTACCCGCCCCGGTCACCAGGGCTATTTTACCTTTTAAACCCAGGTCCATAGTTGCCTCCTTTTTACCGATATTTATTTCAGCTTATTCGATGCCTAGCTCTTCGACCTTCTCCGGCCAAGGGACGCCGTTGGCATCCCAGCCCATTAATATATAGTAGTAATTTTTAGCCCGTTCATAAGCGCGCCGGTCGACTTTCAGGTCGGCCAGAGGCCCGCCGTTGGTGGGCTGGTAAAAGCGCTCCGGCAACTCGTCTGCCGCGCCGGTAATGCCTTCCCGGATATTAAACAACCTCATCAACGTCACTATCCTTTCGGCGATGCGCAGGAGCTCAGTTACGCCGGTGTCCCACCCGGTGACTCCCTTGAGAAGCTCCACGGTCTGCTCCAGATTCATCCCGGGGAAGTGGCAGGCTACCAGGGAATCCAGAATAATGTTTTGAAATTGTGAATCTCTAAAGATTGCCACTTTTTGCGGACTTATTTCCGCCGCAGGAGGTGGTGTTGTCCATCCCAGGGCGTGGTAAGGTTTGAACACCCTATCCATCGCCAGAAGGCCGTCCGGCGAAGCCGCGCAATGGTCGGCTCCGGTAGGCGATAGCATAAAGCTGAGGAACAAGGCTGAGCCTATCCTGGGCTCATGCATACCGGGTTCCAGGCCTTTTACCTGGAGCGCAAAATCCCGGCACCTCTTGCCCATCTTTTCCGCCATCCTGGCCGTCCCCTCGGCCAGAAGACCGCCAATCCCGGTGCGCGTGGCAATCAAGTCGATAGCCTTAAGCATAGCATCGGCGTTGCCCCATTTCAATTCCAGGCCGCCGGTATCTTTACTGGTCAGGATACCTTGCTCAAAACATTCCATCGCGAAGGCAATCGTGCTGCCTGTTGATATGGTATCCAGCGCGTAAGCGTTACAGCGTTCGTTGCCTTTAAGTATGGCTTTGAGGTCGCTTACGCCGCAGTCAGAACCCAGGGCGGCCAAAGTCTCGTATTCCGGGCCGCCGTAAGCCGGGTGGACATGATAAGGTTCCTCCAGCTTGACCACTTTTTTACAGCGTATCGGGCAGGCGAAACAACCTTCCATGCCTGTCCGGTAAGAATCTTTTATCACCCCGCCGTGTATCTGCTTGACTTCAGGGAAACCGCCGTCACGGAAATTACGAATGGGCAGGTCGCCGGTAACAACTTGATGTAGCATGGTCGGGCCGCCGGTACCGAACTCCGACATCGGCGAAGGGTGGGTCAACTGCTGCCTGATTTCCTTGACTTTATCGGCGTTGACCACCGGCGGCAGCGTATGACCCCTGACGGCAATCGCTTTGAGGTTTTTAGAGCCCATCACCGCGCCGAGGCCACCCCGGCCGGCGGCATCGTGACAGCCTTCCATGATACAGGCAAACCGTACCTGGTTTTCACCGGCCGGCCCGATAAAAGCCACTTGAATATGATTGTCTCCCAGTTCCGTCCTGATGGCAGTCTCGGTTTCCAGGGTCTCCTTGCCCCAGAGATAGCTGGCATCCCTGATAACTGCCTCGCCGTCATGCACCCAGAGGTAGACCGGCTTTTCGGCTTTGCCTTCGATGATAATAGCGTCATAGCCGGCCCGTTTCAGCTCGGCCATCCAGAAGCCGCCCACCTCCGCTTTAGCAATACCACCGGTCAAAGGCGATTTCGCCCCGATGCAGTTGCGCGCCGCTCCGGGCAGCAGCAGCCCGGAAATCGGCCCCATGGCAAAGATTAATTTATTATCCGGGCTTAAAGCATCGATACCGGTTTTCATTTCCTTCCACAGGTAATACGCAATGAATCCCGCGCCGCCCAGGTATTTCCGGCAGAACCGCTCATCGATTTCCTCGATGCCGATTTGGTTTTTCGAAAGATTAACTCGGAGAATTTTCCCGTGATAGCCGGGGATTTCTTTAGCCAATTTCTAACTCCTTATTTTTACTACACGCAAATCAGGGTTAATAGCAAGTCGGCAATTCCTCGGGCGCCGGTATGTCTGGATTAAAATAACTAATGTTGGAATTCCAATATTTGACATCCAACATTATGTTGGCGTATGGTTATTATAACATATATGTCAACCTCTTTTCTCCCCGGCAAGGGGTCACGGACGTTGCTAAAAAGAGGGGGTTAAAATAAACTGTTACAGAAAATTCTTTTTATAGCTTTATGAAAGTTATTCTTTAATAACCTGAATAAAAGGATGAGCATATATGAATCAGGAAGATTATGTAGATCTCTGGGCGACGTTAGTACATACGAAAGATGCTATTAGCAAATTAAGGCAAAGAGAACTAAAGCAATATCATATTTCAGCCGAACAAACCGGGGTTTTATCGATTTTACGGGGCGCTCAGGGCAGCCTGACGCCGGCGGAGATATCGCGCAGGCTGTATAGAGACCCCAGCAGTGTCACAGTTATTCTCAAGCGGATGATGGCCAAAGGTTTAATAAGTAAAACGAGAGATAAAAAAAGAAAGAACCTGATAAAGGTATCTTTAACTAAAAAAGGGGATGGCCTTTACAGTCAAATACTGGAAGAGATGTGTGTCTACGGGCTATTTTCCGTGTTGTCAGAAAAGCAATGCCTTCAGCTCAAGACCTGCCTTGGCAAGCTATTGACCGAGGCAACCGGAGACCTGAGAAAATCCTCTTAGGCAACACTAAAACGCATCGTCTAAGAGATTGGAGGCTACTCAGATGAACGAGACCAGGGAATTAGCTAACTTTATTACTAACACAAAATATAGTGATTTAAGCGTAGAAATCGTGGCAAAGGGTAAAATCCTGATACTGGACCAGTTGGGTTGCGAACTGGCGTTTGCGGTCATGCCATGGAGTAAAGCAGTATACGAATACGTCAGGGACAGAAAGGGAGTAAGAAGCGAAAGCACAGTAACGCATTATGGTCTGAAGACCGTGCCTGAAGACGCTGCTTTTGCTAATGCTGTTTTTGGACATGGCTTTGAAATGGATGATACCGAACTACGTACCACGTCTCACCCCGGAGTGGCGGTTATTCCAGCGGCCATGGCCATGGGTGAAATGGAGATGATAACCGGTAAAGAACTGATTACATCCGTGGTTGGTCGGTTACGATGTCATGATACGCATTGGCATGGCATCCCGCTTTATGCAAGCGCGCGGATTTCATACTACTGGTGTCCTCGGGCCTTTTGGTGCCGTGGCACCCACCTGCAAAATACTGGGGCTTGATATAGATACGGTAACAAGCGCGCTGGGGATTGCGGCCAGCCAATGCGGGGGAATAGGAGAATATGCCAGAAGCGGTGGTTCTGTAAAGAGACTGCACGCCGGTTTTGCAACTCAGGCTGGGATTAAAGCTGCCCTGATGGCCCGGCTAGGAATCACCGGCCCGCCGACAGCCATCGAAGGCAAAAGTGGATTTTGCCAGGCGTATGCTGATAAATACTCCCTTAAAGATATTACGGATGGACTGGGAAAGGAATTCAGGATTTTGTGGACCGGAAACAAGCCTTATTGCTGTTGCTTCGCCCAGCATGCCGTCATTGATGCTACGGCTCTGATAGCTAGAAAACACCGGGTGAAACCCGATGAAATTGAAGAGGTAGTGGTAGGACAGAAGGCCAGGGAAGCCGGGAGTGTGGGCTCGATAAAAGAAGCCACAGATGTGGTTTCCGCACAGTTCAGCGGGCGTTTTGGCCTGGCTCTAAGATTGATAAAAGGAGGAAATGGATTTAAGGACTATTCAGAAGAGAGCCTGAGAGACCCTCAAATACTTGCCTTGGCCAGAAAAGTGAAATACGGCGTCGATGAAGAACTGGAGAAAATGCCGCCAGAATCCAATCCGGCTAAAGTAACCATAAAGCTGAAGAACGGCACTGTCTACCGGGAAAGGGTAGATTTCTCCAAGGGCACTGTTCAAAATCCCATGACCAAAGAGGAGTTGGAGGATAAATTTAGGAGCCTGGCCGCCATGGTGATGCCGGAGAAACAGGTAGAAGATATCATTCGGATTGTAGGAAAACTGGAAGTGGTGGATAATGTGATTAACTTAGGTTCGTTGTTGGTAGTGGGTGGAAGCGCGTAGTAAACAATGCTCCATACAGGACTAACCAAATCTTACACCGGATTGAATTGTGTTGACCCCTAAAAGTAGGTAGGTAATTCAGTCCCCTGATTGTTACCTTAACCATCTTTGCCCTTTTTAATTAGTGACCTATTTTATGCCCCATTATCGCTGGCGGTCTATATCTGTCATACTACGCTAATTTTAAGGCTAAAAGTGATAGGCGTATTGTGCTCACACACTAAGAGGGGCACTAGTCCCTCTCATAAATGTTTCCCCCTTTCCGAACAAAAGAACTCTGAAATAATACTACCTTGAGTTCGGAGAGGGGGATGGGGTGAGGCTAGAATGATGCCTGCATAACCAAAATCATAAAGAACCTGATAGAGCATTCCTTGCCACGCTCACGCATAGTTGCTATACTGGATATGTCGTTTTTCTGAGTCGGTATAGCTATGAACTATCAGACTATCATCGGGCTGGAAGTACACGCCCAGCTCCTTACTAAAAGCAAGATGTACTGCGGCTGCAATGCCGATTACGCCAGTACACCGCCCAATACCCATGTCTGCCCGGTATGCCTCGGTATGCCCGGTGTCCTGCCCGTCATCAATCGCCAGGCGGTGGAGTTCACCATGATGACGGCGCTCGCCCTGAACTGTACTATCTCCGACTTCACCAAGTTCGACCGTAAAAACTACCCCTACCCCGACCTCATGAAAGGCTACCAGATTTCCCAGTACGATGCGCCTGTGGGAAAGGGCGGCTGGCTCAACATCGAGGTTGAGGGCCAGAGAAAAAGGATAGGCATTACCCGCGTCCACCTTGAGGAGGATGTCGCCAAGTTGCTCCACCGCGCCGCGACGGGAGGGGAAGACTACAGCTTGGTAGACGTCAACCGCTCCGGCTGTCCCCTTATGGAAATCGTCGGCGAGCCTGATTTACGTTCGCCCGAGGAAGCGCGCCAGTATCTTATGAAGCTACGCAGCATTTTACAATACCTGGGGGTCTCCACCGGCAACATGGAAGAAGGTAGCTTCCGTTGCGATGCCAATATCAGCCTGCTCCCGGAGGGGAGTAAAGAGTTCACCGCCAAGGTCGAGGTCAAGAATATGAACAGCTTTAAGGCCGTCTATCTGGCCATGGAATACGAAGCCCAGCGCCAGAGGCAAGCTGCCGACGAGGGCAAGCGACTCGTCCAGGAAACGCGCGGCTGGCTGGATGAAAAGGGTAAGACCGTCTCCCAGCGGAGCAAGGAGTACGCCCACGACTACCGCTATTTCCCGGAGCCGGACTTACCCCCGCTGGTCATCGGCCGCGATTGGATGGAGGCGGTTAAGAAAAAGCTGCCCGAGCTACCCGAGGCCCGGCGCGATAGATTTATGGCGGAATACGGACTATCGCTATACGATGCGGATTTACTCACCAGTTCCAAGGAAATGTCGGTCTCCGGAGAGGAACTTATCACAATAGGGATTGACCCGAAAACTGCCAGCAACTGGCTTCAGGGTGAAGTTAGCCGCATAATGAATGCCAACAAAATTGAAGTAGGCGAATTCAAACAATGGGTTAGCATGGAAAAGCTGGCAGATTTAATCAAGTCAAACGAAGATAATATTATTAATGCCGCTACCGCCAAGTCCGTTCTCGAAGAGATGTTCCGCACCGGTAAAACCGCCGCCGCTATTATTAAAGAACGCGGCCTCTCCCAGATTAGTGATACCGGGGAGCTTGAGAAAGTAGTCGCAGAAGTGATAAACTCTAATACGCAGGCTGTAGCCGATTACCGGGCGGGGAAAGAGACGGTGGTCAAGTTCCTGGTCGGCCAGGTGATGAAAGCGACTAAAGGCCGCGCCAATCCGCAGCTTGTTAACGAAGTGCTGAAGCAGAAGCTGGTCGAAGACTCTTCGAGCTAAAGCCTAGAATCCGGCAGGTGGAGAATATAAAATGTTAACCTACTTATATATCGCGCAGATAGTCGTCGCGGCGGCCCTGACGCTGGTCGCCCTACTCCAGGTGCGGGGTGGCGGCCTGGGGGGCATATTCGGCCAGGCCGATACGGTCTACCGCACCAAGCGCGGCGTGGAAAAAACGCTCTTTCAGCTCACCATCGCCCTGGCGGTTATTTTCGTCATCCTCTCGGTAGTATCCCTCCGGGTTGGCCAGTAATTCAAGGCATTAACTTAAAAGTTAAAAGTCAAAGCTTAAAACCACAGGGAAAAATCAAAGCTTTATCCGTTTTCACTTTTGAGTTATGGATTTGAATTTTGAGCTTTGAACTTTGAGTTAAGAGACACTATATCAGAATAGACAGTAAAAATATTTATGAAATATCAGACCGTCGCTATTGACAAATTGCTTCAGGTTTGCTACTCTGCTGGGCAAGAGTACCTAAGGAGGTGCGGCAATGCAGGCATATTGTATGAAGTGCAGGACCAAGAGAGAGATTAAGAACGCGAAAGCGGTCACTCTGAAGAACAAGAGGCCGGCGACCCAGGGCGTTTGCCCTGTCTGCGGCACCAAGCTTTTCCGTATCGGCAAGGGCTAATCCGCTTCTCTTGGGCCGAACCTGGCCGGATTAATATCTTCCTGAATCACCGGGGATAGCGTGTTATCCGTGGAGAGGTATTCTCAGGAGAATGCCTCACAAGAGATTAAATTCATCTCAAAACACGGTTAGCTGCTATCAGAGGTTGTACGTTGGAATTAAAGAAGAAGGCACTCGTACAGTGCCTTCTTTTATTTTAGCGCTTCCTCTTCCAGACCGTGCCCTGGGGGGTATCTTCCAGGGCTATGCCGAGTTCGTTTAGCTTGTTGCGAAGTTCATCAGCCAGCTGGAACTGTTTGGTTTTTCTTAGCTCTTTGCGTATGTCTATTAAAAGCTTCATAAGCGATTCGGCATCATCGGGGAGATTGCCGGTGCTAATCCCGGCGATTTTTGCCGCCGGCGCTTTCTCATAAATCGAAGACACTAGAGATTTTAGAGGTTCGATATTTAAAGGTGTTTCCTCCGGCGCTTTAAAGGTAAGACCCAGCACCCCGCCCAGCTCTTTTAACGTTGCGCGGGCTTTAACCGCATTCATTCCGGTTTCTTCAGCCCGGTTAATATCCCGCGACAGGTCGAAAAGCGTGGCGACAGCCTGGGAAGTATTGAAGTCATCGTCCATCGCTTCGATGAATTTATCATAATAAGGTTTGTAATCTAGAGACTGGCCTTTACTTACGGCAGTGTCTTTTGAGGCTACGCGCCGCAATCTTTCCGCCCCGCTCTGGGCTGCGTCCAGCGCTTCAGGTGTGTAGGTCAGCGGGCTGCGGTAGTAAGAGCTCAGGATAAAGACCCGCAGGCCGTCGGCGGTGTACTTTTGCAGGGCGTCCCGTATCGTTATCAGGTTGCCCAGGCTCTTGCTCATCTTCTCGGCGCCCATCTGGAGCAGGCCGTTATGCATCCAGTATTTCACAAAGGGTTTCTTGCCGGTAAAGCTCTCCGACTGCGCAATCTCGTTTTCATGGTGGGGGAAGACCACGTCCTGTCCCCCGCCGTGGATGTCTATCTGCTCGCCGAGGAATTTTATCGACATCGCGCTACACTCGATATGCCACCCCGGTCTACCCTTGCCCCACGGGCTAAACCAGGACGGTTCGCCCGGCTTGGCTTCTTTCCAGAGGACGAAATCCATCGGGTCTTCCTTCTTTTCACCGACCTCCACCCTGGCCCCGGCCATCATCTGCTCCAGGCTGCGCTTGGACAGTTTACCGTAGTCGGTCGTCTTCCTGACCCGGAAGTAGACATTGCCCCCCACCGCGTAGGCAAAACCTTTATCGATTAACCCCTGCGTCATGGCGATGATTTCCGGGATGGTCTCCGTGGCTTTAGGGGTATGGTGCGGGCGGAGGATATTCAGGGCGTCCATGTCCTCGAAGTAGCGCTGCGTGTATTTTTCCGTGAGCTCTTTGACGGTGATGCCGAGTTGGTTGGCGTGGTTGATGATGTTATCCTCCACGTCGGTGACGTTTTCAACATGTTTAACTTTATAGCTGCGGAACTCCAGGTAGCGCCGGACGACGTCGAAGATGATATAGCTCATGGCGTGGCCGATATGAGAGTCGGCGTAGGGGTTGATGCCGCAGACGTACATCGTCACGACGTCGCCATGAGGCTGGAACTCCTCTTTCTTACCGGAGAGAGTGTTGGTTATTTTCATTAAAGTTCCCCTTGTTTAGAGTTTAGATATTAGTATTTAGAATTTCTACCTTCTATCATCGCTACGGCGTAGGCCGCGATACCATCCCCCCGCCCCGTAAAGCCCAGCCCGTTAGAGGTGCTGGCCTTGATGCTGACCTGGTCGGTACTGATATCCAGCGCTTTTGACAGGTTCTTCCGCATAGCGCCGATATGCTCGCGCAGTTTGGGCTTTTCTGCCACCACAGTGGCATCGATATTACTCGCGCGCCACCCTTTTGCTGCGAGCATTCCCTTCACTTTTGCCAGCAAAATCAGGCTGGAAATATCTTTGTAACTCTTATCTCCAGGCGGGAAATGCACCCCGATATCCCCCAGCGCCGCCGCCCCGAGCAGGGCGTCCATCACGGCATGGGTGAGGACATCGGCGTCGCTCCAGCCATCCAGCCCTTTGGCGAAGGGTATCTCCAAGCCCCCCAGCACCAGTTTCCGCCCCGGTACTAAGGGATGGGCGTCAAATCCAATTCCGATGCGCATCCGGCTGCTCATATTTCTGCCACAGCACCCCGGCCAACGCGAGGTCGACGGGGGTAGTTATCTTTATATTATCATAAGCGCCCATATAGAGCTTAACTTTGTAGCCGGCCTTTTCCACCAGGGCGGCGTCGTCGGTGACATCGGCGGGGACGAATTTGTAGGTATTTTTGATGATGTCGGCG
>CAZXYV010000005.1:0-20163 GCA_964645025.1 uncultured Dehalococcoidaceae bacterium
CGTGCAACATGTACCGGGACATCGGGGCGGCGTGGTCCGGGCTGGGCCGGTCGATTTACTCGATTACAGCCATAGCTCCTTTAGGGTTGTTCGGGCTGGTGCTGGCCGCCGCCTTTTTCTACGTGGGGCCGTTCTACTGGCTCTGGAACGGATTTTTTATGACCGACGCCGCTTTACTCTGGCGGGCGGTGGTTGTTTTTCAGGTAATAGTGATACTTTTTATGCGCTGGCTAGTGGATAACCGTTTTAAGGAGCCGGCCGGTTCCGTCTGTTTCCACCCGATAGGTTTTATGTTTCTCTTTGCGGATGTTCTCAACGCCGGCGCGCGGTACCTGGTAGGGGCGGGCGTAAGCTGGAAAGAGCGCGTCTACGGCGGCGAAGAGTCAGTGGTGAAGTAGTGATAGGGATTAGGCAGTTTGCGTCTATAGGTCTGTACCTTCACATTTAGAAATATCCCTAGACACCAAAAAAGTCTAGCTGCGTTTTCAACTTATTTTAAACCTTTGTTGATACGTGTTTATTGGTTCTTACTTTATTGGTGGTAGCACAAACACCAACTGACGTCGCAAGTGACGTAGCCATATATTGATTTAAGCTCATTCCTTCCGTTTCGGCCCTATATGTAAGTAATTTATGAAGTGATGGCGAAATCCTAAGCCTGATTTGCCCACTATATTTACGCGGTCTCGGTTCAGGGATAGGAAGCCCTCTTTCCAGATTGGATTTTATCCAATCAATCTTAACCTCCTGAATCTCTTTTACGGCTTCTTCAGGTGTATCTGCATGTATTAAACAATGAGGAAGCTCCGCAATCCTGGCAACCCAATATGAACCCTCACCATCATCCCATTGCTCAACTATTACACTATAAGGCAAGCTCCCAAAGTATTTTAATTCTTTTTCAATATTGCCTTTGATTACCATCGTCAATCTCCATTGTAATCTCTAGCCAGCTAGTCTCTTGCTTCAATAATCTCTAATAATTCTGTCACGTAGCAAGATTTGACTGGATTCTCTCTTTTGTAAGGCATCGTACGCGTTCCAATAATAGCCTTCGGATGCTTTGCGCCTTCTTCGATGTAGCCGTACCGTTTTATCAGTGCTTCGAAGTCACGCAAAGCTACATTTCTAGGATTACGCCTGATTGCCTCCAGGGATTTTTTGTTGCGAGCCATTGTACATTAACCTCCCAAACATATTCTCCCTCCTTTTTTCTCAGGCAATATTCCATTGTTTTATCACAATGGCTAGTTATATGGTATCACTGGTGACACCATTTGTCAATAGCCATACCAATTTTTTTTATAAACAGGATAACAATAAAAATACACTAGGGATTTTTCATCAAGGTAACAATTTAACTAAATGTACAGCCCAAAAAAAGAAAAGTTTAGTGTTTGTGGGCGTTGAAATCTCTATCTCGGGATGAGGTCGTTATATTTAGAGTTTAGTATTTAGTGCTTTGCCTTTCCCTTATTCTCCCTCATGTGCTCCCGGCACTGTTGTAAAAACGCCTCGAAGCGTATCTCCCGCGCGGGGTCTTTCGTCCCCTCCACTACCACGTTCAGGACGGGCAGGCCGTAGTCGCGGCGGAACTGGTGTAAAAGCAGGCTCACAATCGTCCCAGGCATACACCCGAACGGGATGATGTTCACAATACCGTCAAAGCCGTGCTCCGCGTACTCCACCACTCTCCCCATGCTCAGGATAGCCTCGCCTTCCACGGCGGGGTTAGATAAGTGTGGCCGCGGTCGAGAATCGCCTGCGTGGGCAGCTCGCGGGCCGGTTTTTCCATGGCCTGGAGATATATTAAGGAGCCCATGCTGTTCGACCGGATACCGCATTCCCATAAGTTTGATGAGTTCCTTTGCTTTTTAGGCGGTAACCTGGAGAATATCTTCGACTTTGACGCCACAATAGAATTATCAATGGGTAAGGAGGGTGAGATTTGCCTGATTGAGCAGGCCACGGTAGTCTATATCCCGGCCGGCCTGGTTCATACTCCCCTGACTTTTAAACGAATCGTAAAGCCGGTTCTCTTCCATCCTATTGCTTTAATGCCGGATTATTACAGTAATTTCCGCGAAAACGTGCAATTCTTTAAATAAACAATTAAACTGGCAACAGTGGGACGGTCTGGTTGGCAGCCTTTTAAAACGATAAATACATATCTCGTAAAAAAGATACTTTATGAAATTTAATAATGGCGTGATGCTGATTACCTACGCGAACAGCTTGGGGAAGAATATTGCTGACCTCCAGCATGTTTTAGACCGTTATATTCGTGGTGCAGTCTCCGGCGTACATGTGTTACCGTTTTTTCCATCCTCATCGGATCACGGCTTTTCACCTCTACGATATGACGTTGTGGACCCTGAGTTCGGCGACTGGAATGATCTGACCAGGCTTTCAAAAAAGTACTTCTTAATGTTTGACTTCATGATCAATCATTTATCCAGTCAATCGTTTCATTTTCAAGATTTCATCGCCAAGAAAGATAAATCTCCTTATGCAGGTATGTTTATCCGCTATAAAGAGTTTTGGCCCGGCGGCGAGCCGACCCCGGAGAACATCGAGAAGATTTACCGGAGAAAACCGCGGGCGCCATACGTTGTCGTCACCTTCAGGGATGGAACTTCAGAGAAGGTCTGGTGCACGTTTGGCGATGACCAGATTGATCTTAATATCAGTAACGATGTGACGTGGCAATTTATTAATAATAATATGCAGATTTTAGTCAATCACGGTGCTGCCCTTGTTCGGCTGGATGCCTTTGCTTATACTACCAAAAAGGTCGGCGGAACCTGTTTCTTTGAAGAACCGGAAATCTGGGAAATGCTGGAGCGCGTTCAAAAAATCCTTTCACCATATCAAGTTGAAATCTTGCCCGAAATGCACGAACATTACACTATTCAATTAAAAATGGCTGAAAAAGGCTACTGGGTTTATGATTTTACTCTGCCGATGCTCCTTTTACATGCTCTCCATACCGGCGAAACAGCCAGTCTGGTCCACTGGCTACAGATTTGTCCCAGGAAGCAGTTTACAACGCTGGACACCCATGACGGCATCGGCGTGGTTGACGCGCGCGGATTACTGACCGACGGGCAGATCAATAAGACTAAAGACCTTCTTTTTAGCAAAGGCGCGAATGTTAATCAGATTTATAACACACAGGCCTATAAAAACCTGGACATCTACCAGATTAACTGCACGTACTATTCGGCGCTGGGCAATAATGACGATGCGTACACAGTTGCCCGCGCCGTCCAGATGTTTGCCCCCGGCATCCCACAAATATATTACGTTGGCATGTTGGCCGGGAAGAACGATATTGAATTGGTTGAAGCGACTAAAAACGGCCGGGATATCAACCGGCACTTCTATACGATTGATGAATTGGTACGGGAAATCAAACGACCGGTTGTCCGGAAAATCCTTAAACTGATGCGTTTTCGCAACGAGTTTCCCGCCTTCGAAGGAGACTGTGAAACGAGTGCGAATGGTCCCGTATTGTCCATCAGACGCGTCAGGGGCGGGTATGTGGCTGAACTCACTGCCGATATAAAATCATACACATGCTCAATTACGTATTCCGGGCCGGATGGGAATAAGCAGAAACTCGACCTGTGAAGTCATTAAGAGCGGGAGGTGAAAAGCGTGAAGGTAAGAGAAGTAGTCGAGGTAATTCTGGCGCTAAATGGCGGCAGGACATGATGAGCAGACGTATTTTCCTTGACTAAATACCCTTTTTACCAGGAGGCTTAGATGGACGAAACGAAAGAGCTAGCGCGTTTTATTGTAAAAACAAAATACAATGACTTAAGCAAAGAAGCCATCCAGAAAGCTAAAATTTTGTTTCTTGATCAGCTCGGGTGCGAGTTGGCTTTTTCCGTTAAACCATGGGGAAAATCAGTTTACGAGTACATCAAGGAGAAAAAAAGCTCAAAACGCACCAGCACGGTTGTAAAATACGGCTTGAAGACCGATGCCGAGGACGCCGCCTTCGCTAATGCTGTTTTCGGACATGGCTTTGAAATGGATGATTCAGTGCTGCGCTCAACTTCTCATCCTGCCGTAGCCGTGATACCGGCAGCTTTGGCCGTCGGCGAGATGGAAAAAATAACCGGAAAGCAACTAATCACATCAATTGTAGTAGGCTATGATGTTATGCTGCGCATCGGCTCGGCGGCGCGATTGATGATGGAACGCGGTTTCCATACCACTGGTGTCATCGGCCCGTTCGGCTCCGCTGCCGCAGCCTGTAGTGCCCACGAGGCCGATTTGGATACCTCTGTAAACGCGCTGGGGATAGCCGCCAGTGAATGCGGCGGAATATCGGAATATACAAGGAGCGGGGGCTCTGTCAAAAGGCTTCACGCTGGTTTCGCCGCGCAAGCGGGAGTCAAGGCGGCACACTTGGCTGGTATCGGCCTCACTGGCCCGTCTACTGCGATTGAAGGCGAAAGGGGGTTCTGTCAGGCTTACGCTGATAAATATTTCATTGAGGATATTACTGAAGACTTGGGTAGTGAATTCAAGATTTTAGGTGTAGCTATCAAGCCCTATTGCTGTTGTTTCGCTCAGCATGCCGTAATTGATGCTACCTCCTTGATAATGGCTAAGAATCAGGTAAAGCCTGATGACATTGCGGAGATATTTGTCAGGCAGAAGCACCGGGAAGCACTGGCAGTAAGTGCAATAGTGGAGCCCATCGATATCGTTTCGGCCCAGTTCAGCGGGCGGTTCGGTCTCGCCTTGAGATTAATAAGGGGGGGTAATCGGTTAACTGATTATTCCGAGGCAAATCTGAAAGACCCTCAAATCCTAGCCCTAGCCAAGAAAGTAAAGTGGATCGTTGACGACGAACTGGAAAAAATGCCGCCTGAATCTAACGCGGCTCAAGTAACTATAATAATGAAAAGCGGCGAAATATACGAAGAAAGAGTGGACTATTCCAAAGGGACCGTTCAGAATCCGATGACTAAAGCGGAAATACTGGATAAATTCAGAGGACTGTCTTCTACCGTGCTACCGGCGGCCCGTGTGAATAAAATTATCGAGGTAGTGGAAACTCTGGAAGACCTGGACGATGTGGGGAAACTTTGTCCGCTGCTGGTTGCTAAAGCCAGCTAGCTGGGAAACTAGTCTGTATGTGGGTTATGTACTCCAACATTACACAATCGCAAGCCGGTAAGCTTTGACTTATCGATAATATACAGAAAGTTAGACTCTAAATAAATAATAAAAAGTGAGACTGATCTGATGAGTAAGAACATTGTAACATTTTTAGGAGTCGGAGATCTTCTTATCGACCGAGAAGAGCCGGAAACCATATTCCGGCATGTCAGACAGACATTGCATGCAGCCGATATTTCCTTCGCCAATTCCGAGCAGACTTTTGCAGAGGGCGGCTATCTGATTCGCGGGCATGGCTCAAATTCTGAATCTAGGAATCTTCCGGCCGTGAAATCTGCAGGATTCGACGTTATTTCGCTGGCCAATAACCACACTCTTGATTGGGGACCGGAGGTATTACTAGATACACTGATAAAGATGCGTGAAACCTCTTTACCTTACGTTGGGGCAGGTAAAAACATCGAGGAAGCCCGCCGACCGGTAATACTCGAGAGGAACGGAACTAAGGTCGGCTTCCTTGCTTATTCCAGCGTCCACCCGAAAGGGTATGAAGCAGAAAATGACAAACCAGGTTTAGCCCCGGTACGTGTCTGGACCATCTATGAACAGACAGACTATCAACCGGGGACACCTCCCCGGATCATAACGATACCTTACAAAGAAGATATTCAAGCAATGGTCGAGGATATAAAAAGTCTTAAAGAGCAGGTAGACGTGGTTATTATCTCTACCCACTGGGGTCAGCATATCATCCCCAGGGTAATTCCGATGTATTGCTTTGATATCGGGCATGCCGCCATCGATGCCGGAGCCGATGTTGTACTGGGCTGCCATACCCATATCTGCAAGGGGATAGAGATGTACCGGGGTAAACCAATTTTTTACTCTACGGGCAACTTCGCCGCAGAAATAGGACCTTCCCAGATAAACAAGTGCGGAGGAAAGTTTGCTCATGAACTGGTAAAGAAGTATGGCCTCGTCCCTGATCCGGAGTGCCCAACATTTAACCTGCCGAGGGAATCCCGTCGCACGATGATAGTCAAAGCAATTATAGAAGACAGGGCAGTTCGGCAGATCTCTTATATACCATGTTTTGTCAATCGTAACTCGGAACCGGAAATAGTAACGCGTGATAATCCTCTTGGGCAGGAAGTATATGCCTATATCGAGGATATTTCCAGGAGTGAAAATCTGCCGGTTAGATTCGCTTGGGATGGTGACGAAGTACTTATTTTGCCATTTGGAACTTAATTAAATTCAAATACGGGGAACATATAAAATTATTGGTGTTTTTTGGTATCGGCTTCAGAAAAGTTTAAAGTCTACCGAATAGTTGGTTTATTGAATATCTGAATTAGTGTCGGCGCTATAGAATCATGAAAATATAATTTTAGCACCTGGGTGGTTCGGTCTTTCTTTCCATGATATTTACTCATGTTTCACGTCTCTCTCACCACGATTCAGGTTTTATTTAGTATTAAAAATTTTTTAGTTAATACACCGACTTATATCGCTTATTTCATAATTTTTTCATTGACAGCGAGTTTTCAGTGAAAATATTTATAATTATCTCCCTATCCTGCAGGGAGTATATTGGCCAGAATATACATAAGACGTTTAGCTTGAATGTCCTGCCAGACAGTAGCTTGTTTTGAGGTTGTCGGAGTTGATATATTGATATTATTTGTGAGATACTGCACTGAAAGGAAAAAGAGGCAAATGACAAGCTCAATACGCATTGACAGAAGCGTTGCTATCGAAGTCAGGGATGGAACGATTTTACGGGCTGATGTTTACCGACTCAACGATCGGCAGAAACGCCCGGCAATTTTAATAAGCACTCGTTACGACCGTTTGAAGTTGGAAATGGGCGGCGGACCGGCCTTTATGCCTGTTATCGACACCGTATTGTCAGGATATATTTTTGTTGTCCAGAGCGCGAGAGGCACCTATGATTCAGGAGGGAACCAAAAGCTAGACGATCCATATTTAGCAGTGGAAGGGCCGGATGGTTACGATACGGTTGAATGGTTAGCTAACCAGCCGTGGTGTGATGGCAACGTGGGAATGGCTGGGGGTTCATACGCAGGAACGATACAATGGGTGGTGGCGAAAGAGAACCCACCTCACTTAAAAGCAATAGCGCCGTGGATATCCGGCTCCGGTATGCTCCCGACACGTTTAAACGGCGTTTTTAATCTGGGATTGTTTGTCAATCATCTACTGCTGGATGGGCTGGAACTGGCAGATAGACTCGAAAAACAAGGCAAAGATGTTACGCGCATGCGCGAACTTTTTAACCACGGCTATGCTAATCCTGAAGAAGTCTATAATTATTTACCTCTCAAGGATGTACCGCAGGCGCAGTATGATGTTCTAAGAGAATATTGGCATGACTCGGTACTCAATCCTCCGGCAACTCCGGATTTAAAAGCGGCCAGACCCGCTTACGAAAAAATCTCTGTACCTTGCTGCCATGCTTCCGGGTGGTACGATTTCTTTACCAGCGGCACTTTTAATAATTTTAACTCCATGAGAGAAAAAGGCGCTTCAAAAATAGCGCGCCAGGGCCAACATCTACTTATGGGACCATGGCTTCATACTGGTCCTACGAAATTAGGAGACGTCGGGGAACTAAACTTCGGACGTTTCTCTACAGATATAGGAAGCCCGATGTTCAAGCACAACTTGAATTTCTTCAATAAATACTTAAAAGGTATGGATATCGATATTCCCGCTATCCAGTATTTTGTGATGGGTAAAAATATATGGAAAACAGCGGATGCCTGGCCTCTTCCCGGCACACAATGGCAAAGATATTTTCTCCATAGTAAAGGCAAAGCTAATACTTCGGCAGGGGATGGACTGCTCAGCGGCAAAGAACCGCTTTCCGAAAATCCGGATGTTTTTATGTATGACCCACACTCCCCTGTACCCTCTACGGGCTGTCGTGGTCATGGCACCTGTGGTTTGGCTTCTTCTCCTAAAGATCAGAGCTTTATCGAACGGCGTGATGATGTGCTGTGCTACACAACACCTGAGCTTAAAGAAGACATGGAGGTCACCGGCCCGTTGGAATTGCATCTTTTTGCCGCTACTTCAGCTAAAGACACTGATTTTTCTGCCAAGCTTGTCGATGTATACCCGGATGGCCATGCCTATAATGTTACCGACGGCATTATCCGGGCACGGTATCATAAATCATTCCTGAAGGAAGAGTTCGTTAAACCTGGCGAGGTGAATGAATACGTAATCAACATGGAAACAGCCAGCCAGTCGTTCCGGAAAGGACATAAAATCCGCATAGATATTTCTAGCAGTAATTTCCCGGAATACGACCGCAATATGAATACCGGCAATCAACCGGGGGAGGACGCTAAAGGAATCACAGCCAAACAGACAATATATCATGAGTCCCGTTATGCCGCCTACATTGATTTACCGGTAATTAAATAATGATCAAATGTGATGATAGCCTAAATAAAAAACGGCAACAGGCTTTAAATTAAGGAGGTCCCGATGAGTTGAAATATTTTAAAGTAAAAGAGGTAAAAACTAACCGGTGCCACATATCTCAAAACTAAATTTAAACGGAGAGTATGTCAAATGAAAAAATGGCTATTCATGCTACTGGCTATTTCACTAGTTACGATGTTGTTCTTCAGCGCCTGCTCAACATCGGCCACATCTTCACCAGCAACCACTAAGGCTCCACAAACAACAACCACAGCCCCGAAGACCACGACTACAGCAGCGGCACCGCAATACGGCGGCTACTTAAAAATAATATCCACTCCGGGTATCACGAGCCTGGGTTATCCGGGGAAGGCGACTTTTGGAGGTGAGCAGGCGCTTGAGCGCCCCGCCATCGAGTACCTCCTCAACCGGGACCCGAAAACACAGCAGCATGTCGGTGAGCTGGCGACCAGCTTTGGATACAATGCAGACTATACGACCTTCACCATGACGTTGAGGAAGGGTGTGAAGTTCCACGATGGCACTGACTTTGACGCCGAAGCAGTGAAATACAACTTCGAACTGGTTAAAAAGGGCTACCGGGCGGTGGACCTGCAATTCGTAACCTCAATAGACATCCTCGATCCCTATACGATACGTCTAAATATTTCTAAATTTGACGTTGCCTTCCAGGATAATTTGTGCTCAATGTCCGGCAGTATAGTATCGCCGACTTACATGAAATCACTGACTAAGGATGAGGACTTTAAACCTGTGGGAACAGGCCCGTACAAGTTTGTCAGCTACCAGCGTGACGTCTCCTTAAAGTTCGAAAGGTTCGATGGCTACTGGGGTGGCAAGCCCTATCTTGACGGACTGGAGTTTGTTTTTGTTGCTGACCCGGTGACGCAAATGGCGTCTTTCAAAGCAGGGGAGGCAGATGTAGTGAGACAGATCGATATCGTCGGTGCCCTTGATTTGGAAAAAGAGGGTAAGTATTCCCTCCTCAAGTACCCGCAGCAGATATGGGGTATTGCTGGTGATGGCGGCCATGCTGACTCTATCTACTCTAATCTCAAGATAAGGCAAGCGATTTCGTGTGCTATTGATAACGAAGCTATAGCTAAGGCTATAGGAAAAGGTTACTATGAGCCTACCAATCAATGGGACAAGAAGGTTGGTGGTCTGTTTTATAGTCCGAACGTAGTAGGTTATCCTTATAATCCCCAAAAAGCAAAAGACTTGTTAGCTGAGGCTGGATATCCAAATGGCTTCCAGACCAAGCTATCGCTACCATCAGCCGTACCCACTCCGGATATGATGACGATGGTACAGAACTATCTCAATGCCGTCGGGATCAAGGTTACGCTGGACACCATGGATCCGTCAAAATACAACCAGTTTGTAAAGGATGGATGGAACAACCAATTGATATTTTTCTGGATAGCGGGTGCGAACGGAATTGCTGACGGGTTCAAGAGTAAGATGACCAGTAAGGCAACCGGCTTTGATCCCAAGAGCTTCTTAATCCCTGCCGATTACAACGCCAAGTATCTGGAAGCAGCCTCCGAACCTAACGAGGCAAAGAGAGTCGCAAAGTTCCAGGAATTCCTGAAGATGGCCACCGACCAATACTGTGTAGCTACTCCTATTCTGGTAAATTATTACTTCAAAGCTACGACTTCGAAGGTCCACGATTGCGATATGTATGACTACGGCATGAACGAGTGGCGCCCGGAAAGAATGTGGCTAAGTAAATAGATATTCCAAGCAATATAAGGCAGTAATATGATGGGCGTGTAGTCTAATATGGTATTAATTGCACGCCCATCGTTGGTCTGCTATTTTCTGATAGTATAGCTGATGCGTGAAGAACCACCGATATTTAGATATCATCTGGTTAATATAACATCTGTAAATTTTCATTAGGAGTGTTCGTAATATGGCTGAAACGAAATATGGGAAATACATTGTTACCAAGCTAAAACCCAATCTGGTCAGGGCCGCCTGGACTAAAGCAGAGAAAAAACCGAACGAAGGCGTGACTGTCTTGCACCTTGATAGCGAAGTGATACCGGGGGCTTTTTACGTAGGAGGTTCATGGTTCTGGCCCCATGAGATACCCCCGGTGCCCCTCGCCGAAAGACCTAACCCGGTAATACCTCATAGACACGATTTCGATGAGGTCTTGGCCCTTTTTGGAACTAACCGGGAAGATCCGCACGATTTATGCGGTGAGCTGGAAGTCTGGCTGGATGGTGAAAAACACATTGTCACCCAAAGCTGCATTATCTTTATCCCGAAGGGATTAATGCACGGCCCGATAGGTTTCAACAGGATAGATAGACCTATTTTTCATTTTGGTTGCGGACCCTCACAGATGTATACCGGACAGATGTAATTCTATTGTCGAGGAATTCATTGATATGGTACTACCAGGCATTTACACTAAAGAAGAGCAGAAGATGCTGGCGCAATGGGATGCAGGTGAACAGGAAGTTGGGTGGCTGGGAGATGACCCCATTCCAGGCAAGATCACATATGCTGTATCCAATCGGGTAGCTACCAAACACCTAATTATGATTAGAGCTGACGCCATTCATGACCCTAATCCTTTATGGCGTGATGATAAATATGCCCGGCAGACCAGATGGGGTTCCATTATTGCGCCACCGTTTTTTGAACTGGTTATTACCTTTCAAGGCCCGATAAACTTCCGGGTGATACCTCCTGAAGTTGGGGTGGCCAGAACGATGGACCCCGGAGCACCTCAGTCGGATCAATCAATAATTTGGACTTTTCTGCCACACTGGGAATTTTTCAAGCCGATACGTGCGGGTGATTCTTTCAGGGTTTGGTACGGTCCAAATAAACACGAGGACAAGACGAATCCGGATGGTAAGGGGCCACGCACTTTTTTGCTTCATGACCAGCTGAAATACTTCAATCAGAAAGATGAGCTTGTTGCCATTAAACACAAAAAACATCTGTTTTATATAGTTACTCAGGCAGAGCGAGAACAAGTGTCGCCCTTAATAAAGCCTATGCCGGAATTAGAGCCATATAGATATACACAAGAGGAGCTTGATTTTATCGATCACATCCGTGAAAACGAAATAATACAAGGATCTAAGATACGCTGGTGGGATGATGTTAAGGTAGGTGAAGACCTTCAACCTATTACCAATGGTCCAACCAACGTGTGGGACATGGCCACAGATATATCAAGCCTCGGAATTAAAACAGTCGAAGCAAAACAAATGAGCGTTCCGCCGCATATGCCGATAAAAGATCCTGAGACTGGCGTTTGGCACAATGCTATTGAAATCCATTTATCAGATAAAGTAGCTAAAATAGTAAAACACTCGCAAGCTGTAACGATGATGAGCTTATGGGAAGCCGTTCTCGGTCGCTTATTAACCAATTGGATGGGAGACGATGGCTTTTTAAAGAAAACCGCGTTTGACCGAATGGCGGGTGATATTCTCGGGGATACCATCATCGGACGTGGAAGGGTGATAAAAAAGTATATTCAGGACAACGGTGAACATGTAGTCGACATTGCCTGCTGGTTGGAGAACATGAGAGGCTATATCTCTAAAGCAGGCACGGCTACTGTAGGTCTTTTATCAAGGGAGAGTATCGATAGGGATTTAATGCGATATTAAGCTGTTGGCATAGTGATTAGGATACCGCTTTTTTATCGAGAGGTATATCATGAGCAATATCAGAGCAGGCGATATGGTCAAGATAAAAGACCGATTCGATTGGCCTTCGCCTCCGGGATATCAATTAGCTAACTCGGAAGGACATATTGTTTCGGTCAACGAGGAAGCAGGATTTGTAACGATTCGCCTGGTAAAAACCGGTATGGCTGTACTAAAAGACAATAGTCTGACTCTTAGATTGGAAAATATAGAGAAGATATAATTCCGCCTGGTAATTAGGAGTGTTAAGTTGGGAGAGACCCATGAGTGAAGTAATATTAGAAACAACCGGGGGAAAGATCCGCGGTACGATAGAGCGAGGCATATTAGCATTCAAAGGTATCCCTTACGGTGGTCCTACCGGCGGTAAGCGCCGTTTTCTGCCGCCGGTTCCGCCCAAGCCTTGGGCTGGAGTACGCGACGCAAGTGACTTCGGGCCAATTTGCCCCCAAATGGGAAGGCTAGTCGATAAATCTGAAAAGGATTCCGTTTACGGGCGTACAAAATATTTACCGCAGAGTGAGGATTGTCTGGTATTAAATGTATGGACTCCGGGTATAAAGGACGGTGGTAAGCGCCCGGTCATGGTATGGCTGCATGGTGGGGCATATATATATGGAGCCGGCTCGGAGACGATGTGTAACGGTGCCTCACTCGCTAAAGGTAACGATGTAGTCGTCGTAACTCTTAACCACAGGTTAAATGTTTTCGGTTACCTGTATCTGAAAGATATCGGTGGGGAGGAGTATGACGGCTCGGGTGTGGCTGGAATGCTGGATATAGTATTGGCTCTCAGTTGGATACATGACAACATCGAATCATTCGGGGGAAACGCGGATAATGTAACAATCTTCGGACATTCCGGAGGCGCCAGGAAAGTCAGTATAGCGATGGCCATGCCGTCAGCAAAAGGTCTATTTCACCGCGCTATTATTCAAAGTAGCCCGGAATTACAGGGTACGGCGCCCGAGGTTGCTACGAGGTTCACTGAACGGATGCTGGAAAAACTCGGTATTAAAGCCGACCAGATTGATAAGCTTCAGAACCTGCCAGCCCAACAGTTACTGGATGCAATAGCGCCATCGCTACAACCTCCTAACCCGGAGCAGCTTTCAGGTCCCGAAGGCATTGTGTTAGCTCCGGTAGTGGATGGTCATTATCTGCCTACCCACCCCTTCGAACCAGTTGCAGCGCCGACGGCATCGGATATACCGCTTCTGATCGGGACAAACAGAGATGAAAATGCGCTGGTATTAGCCGGATATCCACAGTTGCGGAGCATGAACCTGTCAGAAGTTCGCAAACGCTTGGAACCTATGCTTGGCGATAAGTTAAACCGCGTGCTTAATGTTTACCGAAAAACACGACCTGATGCAACTCCATGGGAGCTGTTTATCGGGATTATCAGCGAAGATAGAAGGTTGGGGTGTATTAAAATCGCCGAACGCAAGCTTGCCGGTGGCACTGCCCCTGTATACATGTACCTTCTGACATGGGAATCCGATTATCAAGATTATCTTTATAAAGCATGTCACGCTCTCGACGTGCCACTAGTATTCAATAATGAAGATCATGTACCGTTAACCGGATCTCGTCCTGATAAACATGAGCTAGCATTATCGATGAGCAAAGCTTGGAGTTCTTTTGCGCGTTTTGGAGATCCCAGTCATACGGGTATTCCTAAATGGGAGTCTTATAGCTACGAAAAACGTTCAACGATGATTTTAGACGTACCATGTAGATTAGAGCATGATCCGTATCGGTCAGAACTAAACGCTTGGGTTAGCAACGGTAAATAAGTATTAGTAATCTTTTATTTACAAATTATTATAATTTGTTTATTGTAGCTGTTTATATTGAAGCTATTAATAATGTATAGCATCATCTAAGCTTGTAACTTGACGATACAATGAAAGACTTACATCATTAAGGAACAACTTGGATTTATCATTTTAAGAGTAAAATATGACAGTATATATTATTAGAAGGCTGATACAAGCACTAATAGTTATTCTTGTAGTCAGCATACTTATATTTTTATTGATGCGCTTACTACCCGGAGATCCTCTCTCGCTATATATTGCTCGAAACGAACTAGAAATAACCTCAGAAGAGACTTACCATGCTCTCCTGGTACAGTTTGGGCTGGACAAGCCACCGCTTCAACAGTATTTCAATTGGATAACTAATATGATTCGCGGTGATTTTGGGATATCAATAATATATTCAACAAAAGTTAGCTCGCTTATAACCGAGCGTTTTCCAGTAACTGCCCATCTGGCTATATTAGCTGTGATTGCTTCTACCATCTTTGGTATCACAGCTGGTGTGATCTGCGCCGTTAGACGAGGAGGACGATTGGATACCGCGGTAACCTCATTTGCTAATTTCGGCATCAGTGTCCCTATTTTCTGGCTCGGTATCTTAATGGTCTATTTGTTTAGTCTCTATCTGAAATGGTTACCTACGATGGGATATACTTCGCCGTTTGAGGATTTCGGTTTGAGCACAAAAAAACTGATTATGCCGGTCACATGTTTAGCGATAACGGCTTTAGCATCCGTAACCCGTCAAACAAGATCAAGTATTCTTGAGGTCGTCCAGCAAGATTACATCAGGACTGCATGGTCCAAAGGGTTGAGAGAACGTGTAATCGTATTAAGACACATCCTAAAAAACGGCCTCATTCCGGTAGTTACCTTATTGGGTATGCAGGTTAGCCATATCTTTGGTGGATCTGTCCTGATTGAAAGTGTATTTAATATCCCCGGCATGGGCAGATTGATGGTGAACTCTGTATTCGCCCAGGACTATCCGGTTGTCCAAGGTTGCACGATACTTTTTGCCGTAATTGTTGTAGTAGTAAACTTTTTTGTAGATATTTCCTACGGATGGTTGGACCCCAGGATACGTTATGGTTAAATATGGAGTGAATTATGCTCAAAGAGCATAAAATATTTTCGGATTCCAAGGTCATAAAATCCGACCTAGGCTCGTTTAAACGTTTTCGCAGGGTATTTTTTGGCCGAAAAGTAGTAATATTCGGCCTTATTATCATCATACTGCTGATAATTGCAGCTATTTTTGCCCCGGTTCTTGCTCCATATGATCCTTATCAACAGGACCTGGATAATCTTTTATTACAGCCTAATAAGGAACATATCCTCGGAACCGACGCCCTTGGTCGGGATACATTAAGCCGTGTAATTTACGGGGCGCGGGTTTCGCTAATCGTGGGTATTACTTCAATTATCATCGCGGGCGCTATCGGTATGACACTTGGGTTAATCGCTGGATATTTTGGTGGTGTTACATATGCAATTATTATGCGTTGCATAGATGCACTGATGTCTATACCAATGATGGTTTTAGTTCTGGTCATCGCCTCAATGCTTGGCGGAGGATTGAAAAACGTCGTGCTAGCTTTAGGCATTAGCGGAATAGCTATGTATGCCCGGATGATGTGCGGGCAGACATTATCCATCAGAGAAAATGATTATATTATGGCCAGCCGTTCCATGGGTGCTAGTGACATTCGTCTGATGGTGTTTCACCTGTTACCTAACTGTTTCCCGCCAATGATAGTGCTGATGACCATGCAGATGGGGATAATGATACTTTCCGAAGCCGGCCTTAGCTTTCTCGGTGTTGGCGTTGAGCCGCCGATAGCTGCTTGGGGCGCTATGGTTACTGACGGTTATCGCTATCTTTCTACTAATCCAATACTTTCCTTTGCACCCGGACTTGTTGTTATGCTAGTAGTATTTGCTTTTAACATGGTTGGAGACGGACTTAGGGATGCTCTTGACCCAAGATTAAGAGGAAGGATATAACTCCATATTTTCAATAACGTTACTGCAATTATGTTAGAGTTATAAAAGGAAACAACAGATGGTTAGCAAGATAAAGGCAAGATTTGAAAAGTTACTTGAGTCCGGCCGGATAGGCAATATCAAAACCAGAAACCGGATGTTTAAAACCGGAGCTAATAGTACTTTAGGTGACAATAAGAGCTCTGTATCGGAAAGAGTAAAAGCGTTTTACGAGGCGATTGCCAGAGGCGGTATTGGTTTTATAGTTGTGGAAGGCAGCGTCTTTGACGACCCTGCAACTGAAATTTTACCGCCGGGTGTCGGCGGTTTTCTTAAAGTTGCCGGTGATAAAATTTTTTTATCGATCAGGGAGTTGGTTGGCATTATCCATAAATATGACTGCCCGGCTCTTCTACAAGTGATGCATGGCGGCGCCACTTCGGCGGCGCCCGGCATTCAAGCTGTGTCTTCTTCACCTCTAACTATTAATGAACTAAAAGACCGGCATCCGTATCATAAAAATTACCTACTTGAATATCCGCCTCCAAGAGCGCTAACGATTGAGGAAATCGGTGAAATGGTGGGACAGTTCGCACGGCGAGCAGAGCAGGCCTGTAAAGCCGGATTTGATGGTGTTGAGATAAACGCCTGCAACGGTCATTTGCTTAACTCTTTCCTCTCTCGCGTTTGGAACCGCCGTGAAGATAAATACGGACGTCAGAATGTGGAAAACAGGTCCCGCTTCGTTGTTGAAATTATACGTGAAATTAAAAAGCGCCTGGGGCGGGATTACCCGGTCATAGTTCTTTACAATGCGGTCGAATATGGGCTTGAGGACTGCACGACACTTGAGGAAGGACTGGCATTTGCCCGGTTCTTTCAAGACGCCGGTGCCGATGCTATTCAGACCAGGGTGCATGGCTACCGCAATATTACTATGGATGTAATCTGGCCGGAGCGCGTTTTTATTCCGGAGCCTCCGCAGCCGCTTCCGAAGGACCTCGATTGGAGCCACAGGGGAGCAGGCTCTCACATACCGGTGGCTGCTGCCGTCAAGAAGATTGTATCCGTGCCTGTATTGGTTTCAGGCCGGGTTGACCTAGAACTAGGAGAAAAAGCCCTTCGGGAGCGTAAGGCGGACTTCATAGGCCTAACCAGGCGCCTGCAGGCTGATCCGGAGCTTCCCCATAAGATTGCCTCGGGACAGTTAGATGATATTGCCCCATGCACGGCCTGCAGCCATTGCCTTGAGGAAAATACGTTCCGCCGACCTATCATCTGCCGTGTGAATGCAGCTTTAGGTGGCGAAAAGGAATATACCATTAAACCGGCCTCAAAAAAGAAGAAGGTTGTGGTAGTAGGCGGCGGACCAGCAGGTATGGAAGCCGCCAGGGTTGCGGCTATAAGAGGCCATGAAGTGCTGCTTTACGAAAAAGAGAAAAGACTAGGCGGTCTCATGCCGCTAGCGGCCCTTGTAAAAGGGACTGATATTGAAGACCTACCGGCTCTGACGCGCTATCTGGAAAACCAGATCAGGAAATTGGGCGTTAAAATTAACTTGAGGAAAGAATTTACCCCTTCACTGGCTGAAGAAACTAAGCCGGATGTGGTTATCGTGGCTATAGGGGGCGTGCCGGCAGCACCAGAGATACCGGGCATTAACCGGTCTAACGTAGTCTCCGGCGGAGCATTGCATCACCAGTTAAAGCTTCTTTTGAGTATCTTGAAACCGGATCAACTAAGATGGTTGACCAAATTCTGGATGCCGCTCGGCAAAAGAGTTGTTATTATCGGCGGAGCGATTCAAGGCCTAGAGCTGGCAGAATTCCTTGTTAAGCGGGGAAGAAAAGTGACGGTTGCAGATACGGCCGGGACGCTGGGTGAACTTATGCCGATACGTAACAGAATAAAACTTCTCAAATGGCTTCCCCAAAAAGGTGCCATCCTCCTTAGTGGAGTTAAATATGAAGAGATTATCGATAAAAGTTTGATCATTATTAACAGAGAAGGCCAGCGGCAGACTCTTGAAGCAGATACTATAGTAACTGCCTTACCATTAAAACCGAACACTGAGCTTCTTAAAGCCCTGAAGGGCAAAGTTCCTGAAGTTTATGCTATCGGTGACTGTAATGAACCACGATTGATAATACAAGCTGTTGCAGATGGTTATCACTTGGCATCAACTATCTAATTTCACTGCTAACGTCCAATAATATATTGCAGTCAGCGGAAGTGGACAACCGGACCTGGAACTAGCTATAGTCATATTAGCACTGTCAGAAGGGGTGGAAGTAAAAGGTAAGGAAGCTTACTCGAGATTGGATAAAGCAGTAAGTGGTACTTTTGCTGATTCGCAGTATTCCATCGATGATATTATCGCTGAAGGCGAACTGGTAGCCTGGCGGCAGACCTTTAGAGGCACTTTTAAAGGATCGTTCAGTGGTTTTCCCCCGAACGATAAGATAATTACTGCTCCAGGGATAGTTTTCGTGCGTATCAAAGATCGTAAGATAGTTGAAACCTGGGCAATACGCGACATGCTTAGCATGTTGCAGCAGATGGGTGTTATCAAGCCTATTTGGTAGTGTCTAAAGACCGCGTCGGCGGCGGATAGCTAACGGTTACCGGGCGCGGGCGGCCAGGGGCTGGTATAAGTAACGGAACTGAATTTCCACCCATCTTTCTCTCTAACGTATTCACAATCGTACCGGCCGGGTACCCATTTACGTGCGTTGCCGGTGACGGGGTCGGCGATGAAGATATAAATCAGCCAATGACTTTTAGCCCCATCACCATCGACGGTAATCACGGGCTGGACGGCGAAGTGCGCGTCCCGGAACCTGCCGGTATTTAGTTTGGCAATCACATCTGTGAATAAATTGAGTATCTCTTTTTTGCCGTGGCGTACTTCGTGGATGCTGGCTGTGGCGTTTTCCGTAAAACAATCCGCCATAGCCTGCCACTGGCAGTTGTTAAGAAAAAAGAGGTACTCGTTGTGCATCTGCTTGATAGCCTCGATGTCTTCTATCACTTTGAGCCGTTTTTCTATCTCTGCCAGATTCATCGGGTGCCTCCCTTGTTCTCCCTCATGTGCTCCCGGCACTGCTGTAAAAAGGCCTCGAAGCGTATCTCCCGCGCGGGGTCTTTAGTCCCCTCCACCACCACGTTCAGCACCGGCAGGCCGTAGTCGCGGCGGAACTGGTGCAGCAGCAGGCTCACAATCGTCCCCGGCATGCACCCGAACGGTATGATGTTCACGATGCCGTCGAAGCCGTGCTCGGCGTACTCCACCACTCTCCCCATGCTCAGGATGGCCTCGCCTTCCACGGCGGGGGTCAGGTAAGTGTGGCCTTTATCGAGTATCGACTGCGTGGGCAGCTCGCGGGCGAACGCCTCTATCGAGCTATCGAACTGCTGCCGGATAGGCTCGGCGACCCTCTCCTGGACAATCTCGGTCAGCTTCTGCTTTACCCAGTCGCGCCAGCCGCCTTCCAGGTGTAAGCGGTTGCGGCGCTTACGCTGGTGGTCGATGTAATCCAGCCACTCTTCGAGGGGCGGCACGCCGCACTGCGCCCCGAGAGCTTCCAGCCGTCGGATGAGCGAATCGTTGGCGAAAGTGTTGCTGCGGACGAATATCTCGCCGACGATGCCGATACGCGGCTTTCTGGCGCCTGTATCGATTTTTACAGCTTCAAAGGCCTGCCTGGCCTGACGTGAAAAATCTTTCAGGACGTCGCTGTCCCGCCCGATGTTCTTAATTAACAAATCAAGCTGCTCTTTATAGACGGCATCCGTCTCGCCGGCGTTCACCTCGTAAGGGCGCCTCTCCAGCACCATTTTATGCATGGAATCGAGGATGGCGATGCCCCTCCAGGCATGAAGTCGGAAGCCCCGCCCCAGGGCGGCCATGTCCTTGTGATAGCCGCCGGTCTGGTCGAAGACAAGCACGGGCACCTGCTGGAGCCCCAACTCATCGAGCACCAGGCGGTGCAGTCGGTTATACTGTCCGAAGCGGCAGGGGCCGCTGGCGGCGGGCATGAAGAAGGCGG
>CAZXYV010000006.1:0-19656 GCA_964645025.1 uncultured Dehalococcoidaceae bacterium
CCAGGCATTTTATAAAAAATGGAGCAAAAGAAATAACCCGCGAAGAAGCTCTGGAAATAACCCGCCAAAATGAAGTGGACGGTCTGGTACTTCAACCGACCAATTACCAGAAAATCGATTTCGTTTGCGCCTGCTGCGGATGCTGCTGCGGAATCCTCAATATACAAAAAATGCTGCCAAAACCGGCAGAATTTTGGGCACACAACTATTATGTCACGATCGATACGGAGAAGTGTACCGCCTGCGGGACATGTGTCGAGAAATGCCAGGTTAACGCAGCCAAGATCGACGAGCAGAATGGATATTCAACGATTAACCTGGACCGCTGCATTGGATGCGGCAACTGCGTGGCGGCCTGCCCATCGGAGGCGTTAAGACTGGTCAAGAAAGAAAAGGAGATGGTCCCACCGGAGGATAGCACCAGCCTTTATAAAATACTGGCAGAGAGGAAACCATAAGCGTCTGAAAAAATCAAGATGGTATCCAACTTATTTGAGAATCAAGAAACGATTATCAGGGAACAGCTATTAATTGAGTTAGATAAATATCCTTAACAGTCGGAATAATTAGCTATTCCAATATTTCCGTTAGCAAAAATGGATAAATCCCCCGGAATCTTCTTACGGATTCGGGGGATTTTAGCTTCAGAAACAGGTACTATGATGGTCATGGCGAAATCCCGTTTTGCAGGTAGAATGTTAACTATTGAAAGACCACTTCATTATTAGTCCTTTACAACGACTCAAACTTGCTGATACCGGCCTGCTTAAGCGTAGCAATGTTTTTTCCCAGGTCGGCTCTAGTATAGTCACATAGCGCACACAAGGCGTCCAGCGATTTTTCGGTATTAACCGCGGTGGGCTGGTTGAGGCGGGTCAGTTTCTTGGCCTTTTCCCGGCTGATTGCGCCGAATCTAATCATCACGGCGACATCCGGTTCCAGGACATCTACATCGTGGATTTTCCGATACATATACCCGGCTGCGTCATGGAGGGCGCAGTCATAGTGTCCCAGCAGGTTATCGCCCTCCGGTCGGCGCCACCCCAGCACATTTTCAAGGTGTTTTTTAATGCGCTCCTCATCATATTCTTCAAACAGGAAATAGGACAGAAATTCAGGGACGAATTCATCCGTGAGCTTGCTGGAATCTACAAAGAATTCATCGGTTATCTCCTTGGCTTCCTGGGGGCTATCCGCCATAGCGCCGATAGCTTGTCGCATGGCCTCGTTAACAAAGCCATATACCTTTGACAGAGTCGCGAAGGAGTGGTCCATTAAGTTATACTTCATAAATAAAAGAAATGCGTCCCTCGTGTTGGGGTAAAAGTTGCGGAACATTTGAAATGGAGTTCTGCCGTGAACGAAGAAGGGTATTTTATTTTCATAGCACCCTTTGATGGATAAAAAATACCCTCCTATCGAACAAGCGATGCAGGGAAAGCCCATTTTCTGGACACACATTTTGTAAAACTTGCGGTATATGTTCCAGTCCGGCTTATAGTAAACGTGCTCTATCCCCAAGGTTTTAATGGTTTTTTTGATAGACTCCCTTGCGAAATCGGTCAGAAAGCCATTATCAAGGGTGACGGCCATCACCTTGAGGTTGTACTTTTTCACCATCTGATAGGCAACATAGGTACTATCCTTACCGCCGCTTAAACCTATTAAAGCATCATATTCATATTTACCTTTTAGGCTCTGAAATCTTTTAGCCAGCAGCGACTCTCTAGCAGCGACGTTCGTGACTATTGCCTTATTCTGTTCAAAATAATCACAGTAATTGCAGATACCTTTGTCATTCAATACAACGTTGAATTTCCCCTCAGGGAGATTGCAGTTCTGGCACCTTCTGGTCATATTGTCCTCCTAACATTTAGGCCTCGTGGTTTTACAGCACGTATTATAGTACATGTCCACATTAATTGGAAATGTTCCGCAAGATTGATACTATATTTATGGGGATGTCTGGACCATTAGATACAACAGAGTACAAATAAGGCGACTACAACCATGACTTCAAGAACCAGCGGCTAAGTACTTAAAATTTATCCTAATAATTGTTTATGTATAGATAATTCTATTTATTTTCCGTAAGCTAAAATGAACAATCCCCCGAAACCCCTTTACAGATTCGGGGGATTTTAGCTTCAGAAATTGGTAGCCCAAGTTGTTCAATATCTAGAACTTTCAGAGCCGAATTTTTCTTTATCTAATTGGTACGATTTTCACAGGGTGGACTTAGCACAAGGATGGAAAGTGACCTTGCTTGCTTTCTGTAGCTGGCCGTTGACGTGCTCCAGTAAATGGTCCACCCTTTAAGTTAGTTTTACTGGCATTGATCATCTTCGCCCAATGAGGGGTGCCACCAGAATATCTGTCGGAGCGTAATCATCAGTTAGAAGAATAGGATTCCTCTCGGCCAGATATCTCTCTAAAGCGATTTCATCATAAGGATAGCCTGAGGCTATCTTCTTTCCATTTTCGGTGATAAATTCCTTATAATCATCAGGCTCGATATAACGGTCAGAAGCGGCGACGACAAAGGTGCTGAGCCCCAGATTATTCCAGTCGTTCGAAGGGCTAAAAAGAGTGACGTGCTTGAATACCTGTCCCAGCGTGTAAATAAAGGACGGCATATATTTACCGTGCTGAAAATCATCGATAATATTAATCAGGTAAACACCATCCTCTTCCAAATTAGCTTTCACTAATCTGGAGAACTCCAGAGTAGTCAGGTGGTATGGAGTTGATAGGTCGTTAAAGACATCGCCGATGACAATATTGTATTTAGCACCCGTTTTTCTCTGTATTAGAAAGAGGCGCGCATCCTGATTATAGGTCTTAATACTCGTTTCTCGGGATAGCCCGAGCTCCTCATAAGCTACCTGGGTCACCAGCGGGTCAATCTCCACCACTTCGTTTAGACTACCAGAGTAGACAGTTTCCATGTACCTCGGAAAAGAGTAGCCCCCGCCGCCAAGGTGCAGCAACCTGGGTGTTTGGTTTTCTCTCGTAAAGTAACTGACAATCTCAGCAAATATTTTTTCATAGTCATACTTTAAATTGGTCGGGTTATCTGGGAAGACATAGCTATGAACTAAATGGTCTAGAATCAGCACTTTCATATTCCCGCTTTCAGTAGCTACTCTGATAGTATAGTAGTTAGATTCCTCGGAATAGTTTTCTTGCCAGGATTCTCTGAACTGGAAGAGAGAGACGGAGGCCAGGACCACTACAAGGGTAGCTATCCAGATTGCCAGATTCCCCGGCAAAGGTTTCCATCGGCTTGGGACCTTCCATGAAAACCAGGATATTATTCCCGTCAGAATTAAAATACCGGCTACTAGCCAGACTATCATTCGGGTGCCGAACCAGAGGATAAAGAAGAATCCGGTCATGAAGGTGCCGAGGATTGCGCCCATGGTAGAAAAGGCATATATTGTACCCACCACACCGCCAGTTTGCCTCAGGTCGGGCAGGGTCAGCTTAATTACCAAAGGTGAAACCATGCTGAGAACAACGGCAGGCAAAAAGAAAACACATGTGGTTCTCAGAACGAAGTTCAACATCAAGGGTAAGCTGGCAAACCAATTTTCATAAGCAACCATTTTTATGAAGGGAAGGATGGCGATGGTTGCCAGGCTACCGACAAAGAATATGGCCACCAGCACTGAGGGGTGAGGATATTTGTCAGCTATTTTGCCGCCGATATAGTTACCTAGCGCAATACCTGTCAGTATAACCCCGATGATACTGGTCCAGGTATATAGCGAGACTCCAATGTACGGAGCCAGGATTCTTGAAGCTACGAGTTCGATTACCATTACGCAGAAGCTGCTGATAAAAGCAATTATATTTGCCTTCCAAAGCATGGAAATACGATGCATGATAAACCTCCGACGGAAGATGATGAAATACTACCATTTAGAGATGATGTTCGCAATGCTTTCAATAAGGATGATTCCGGCCTGCCTCGTTGGTCTGCCTGTGTCCCGCTAGCACTACCGTTGGCAGGGACCTGTCCTGAGCTTGTCGAAGAGACTACCTTTTGTAGCTCATTATACAACGCCCCACACAGGTTGAATAGACCAACACCGACTCCCATTATAGTGTCACCTTCACGCATTAAGAGAATTAACAATAAACTAATAAGTGATTATTTTGTGACACATTTGCTCATTATATTGATGTGCTTGAGAGGTAACTGTAATAAGCTAGCGATTGATGTATCTGTAAACCATGTTAATTACGTTAAAGGTATTCTCACAATATTACTGAATCTTAAGATTTAGTTTGAAAACAAAATCACAAAAGAGCAACCTGGAATATGCCACTACCGGCACTTATGCCAAGCATTGCAGTGTCAGCAAGGTCACGATCTTAAAACGGGTCGAAAAAGGTAACCTGACGGCCTTTAAACTATCCGGAGGCCAGAACCGGCTACACCGGTACGATTTGTATGCCTTGGCTAATAAGCCCGGCATCCCCATCAGAAGGGAGCCGCCGAAATGAATCACCACTCTCATTATTTCCCACAATAGTTGTCAGGAGGTACGTAGTCATGGTCAGGACTAGAAAGCTTTTTTTGCCCTCGCTTCATTATATCTTTCGTACGCTAGTCGTAGCTATCTTTCTCATCGGAATGCTGCCGGTCCCGGCGCTGGCGGTAGATAACGGTATCCTGGCCGGACAGGTCACCAATAATACCAGTAGTCCCATCTCCGGCGTGACTATTCTTGTTTTTGCCGCGGGTTCACCGACACCGGGCTGGAGCGCCAATACCAGCGGCACCGGTAACTACAGCATCGTTGTGCCCGTCGGGAACAACTACATGCTCAGCGCCATGAAGGCAGACTATGTCACTACCAATATTACCGGCCGGAATGTTACCGTTAATGCCACGACTACGGTTAATTTCATCTTACAGGGTCAACCCCCGCCTTCGGACACCACGCCACCGGCCGCTATTACTAACCTCACCGCGATTAATCCGGGGTCGAATAATGTCACCCTCACCTGGACTGCCCCCGGTGATGACGGTGCCACGGGTACCGCCGCCCAGTACGATATCCGCTACGCTCTCTCAGCTATCACTAATAACACCACCTTTAATGCCGCCCCTCAGGCGATTGATATCCCCTTCCCTCATACCGCCAGCACTGCTGAGACCTTTATTGTTACCGGCCTGAGCGCCAATACGACCTACTTCTTCGCCATCAAGACTGCCGATGAAATACCTAACTGGTCAGGGCTGTCCAACTCCGCTTCCGCTAATACCACCACCGGCCAGCCGCCACCGGGGCAACCATCCTTCAATATCACTCATAGTAGCGGTAAGTCTTCCTTTATGCTCGGTGCCGGGGCCAATATAACGGAATCCTTTTATATTAGCTCGATAAATAGCTTTATCGGAACGATAACTTTGAGTTTGCAGAGTCCTCCGGAAATACAGAGCAACTCTATTCTATCGCCTATAAGTGTAAATCTGACCGCCAGTGAAAACCGGACGATAATGCTGAACCTCGGTGCCAGCGCCTTGACACCTTCGGGGACCTATCAGTGCAGCATCGGGGGCCAGACCCCGGCCAATGGCGGCCAGCAGAGAAACTACTTCTTTACCGTGATTGTCGGCGTGCCCGGCCAGCCGTTACTGTCGGCATCACCCGCCGTGGTTGCCGCCGGCAGCCAGACAACTTTCTTTGCCTCCCAGTTTACCCCGAGCGCGAACATAACCCTCCGCTGGGATTCCGGGCCCAGAGCGGGACAGACCCTGGCGACGGGGCAAGTCGGTGGCGACGGCACCTGGAACACGACGGTGACCATATCGGCTAACATGTCCGGCGGTAACTTCGCCGTTAAGGCGATCTCCGGTGATAAAAACGCCACGTGCCCGCTCACAATTACCGTTGCCGGCGCCGGTCCCGACTTTCTCATGTCTACCTCGCCGCAGTTTATTTCCATCGTGCCGGGGGGCTCCGGTAACATCACGATTTACGTTACTTCCGTCAACGATTTCAATGCCGCGGTAGCGCTTTCACCGGGCACGGCGCCCGGGGTCACCTGCACCCTTTCCACGGGTAACGTCACACCAAGCGCCACTCAAGCCGCCTCGGCCACGCTCACCATCACCGTGGCCGCCTGGGCATCTCCGAATATGTACCAGATTAATGTCGGCGGTGCCTGCGCCGACCCGCCTCTTAACAAATTTACCAATATCAGCCTGGACATACAGCCTCCGGCCCAGTGGGGACCTGGCCTATCCCTGTCTCAATCCTACGCCTCGGCCGGTAATACCATTACCGTCTCCGGGGCTAACTACCCGTCACCGTGCAATGGGAAAATCGTGACTATCATCGAGGCCACAACCAATACGACATTACAGACGAACCCGGCTACCATTACCGTGAGCAACGGCAGCTTTACCGGGACGTTCACCACCCCCGCCGGAATTCCTTCAGGCAACTACCGTATTAAAGCCATCGTCGCCACTACCGGCGATTTCGCCGAGAGGGAGTTCCAGATCCTGGGGACGGGGGAGACCTTTACCCTGGGCGTTTCACCGTCTTCCGCGACAGTAACCACCGAGCAAGGTAGCAACTCTGCGACGGTTACGGTAAACCTCTTCTCCATAGGTGGTAACTCGCCGACAGTTAACCTGGCACTGGAGGGCGCGCCTCCGTGGCTGACCTATCAGTTCGGTTCGCTATCGGTCAATACGCCCGCTACCGGGGTCAATGCTGTCTCGGTGCCGGCCGGCGGCTCATCTTCAAGAGACCTGTCACTGACCGCCAGCCTGACGGCGCCGACAGGCTCCTACTCCATCACGGTCAAGGGTTGGATAACCGGAAGCCCTGATAAACGGATTGCTCTTCAGCTTTCGGTGCAGCCACCGGCCGGTTTCGGCATGGCGCAGTTCAACCTCAGCCCCACCTTCGGCGGGAACGGGCAATTGGTGAATTTCTCCGGCTCCGGCTTTACCGGCAACGTTACCCCCAGCCAGGTCACCGAGCTTAAGTTCGGAGGTCTTGATATCCTCTTAGGGCAGAACTTGCCTACCATCACCGTACCTACATCAGGCGATTCTGCCGGCCGGTTCTCCGGCACCTTCCACGTGCCTGCGGTTTTGTCCCCGGGCACCTATCCGGTAGATATCCGGGTGGGCACCGCGCCCAATGACAAATTTATCAGCAAACCATTTACCATCACCGGCGGCACTGATAGCTTCGTGCTTCAGGCATCGCCGTCTTTCCTGTGGGTCGAGCAGGGCGGCCACATAACAACCATGATACAGGTACAGTCCACCGGCTCGGCATCGGCCACGGTAATGCTCTCCCTGGAGGGATACCCGAGTAACGATATCGTGGCCAACCTCAGCTCAAGCAACGTTACCGCACCGCCCGGCGGTACCGGCAGCACCGACCTGACTTTAACCACCCAGACCTGGCTGCCGGCCGGACACTATACCATTACCGTCAAGGGCCAGCTATACGGCGGCGCCGAGGTGCACCGTATCCCCCTGGAGATGGACGTGGCACCTCCCGCCGGTTCGGGCATGGCCTCAATCTATCTCAGCCCGACGTCGGGGTCACCCGGTACCTGGATTACCATTAGTGGCAGCGGTTTCCCCGTCAGCTCGAATGTGTTGCACCTTTATCTCGGCTCGCCCAGTCCGGAAAACGACTGGGTATCACGCCTGCCCGCCATCGTCACGAATAGCTCAGGGGCACTATCGGCCGTGATGCAGATTTCCGCCAATCTCACCCCCGGCATGTACCCGATTGAGGTGGTCGTGGGCAGTCCGCCCGCCGAAAGGCGGGCCTCCGCCCAGTTCAATCTGGTCAGCAGCCAGGCGAGTTTTACGATCAGTCTTTCCCCGATGATGATACAGGCCGCACCCGGAACGCCGGTATCGACCTCGGTAAACGTACAGGCTTTCGGTGCTTCCTCGACCAACATTACCCTCAGGGTCGAGGGTCCGCTGACAATCGAGTGGCGTTTTGATGGAGGCAGCTGGAATTATTCGGCAAATGTATCTCCACCCATCGGCGGATCGCTGGTGTCTTCTCTTGAGGTACGGCCAAAGGCTTCCACACCGATGGGACATTACTCACTGGCCGTGAAGGCTTCGGCCGGAGCGCAGACCGAGATGCGCAACCTGGAGATGGATATTGGTGCTTCCGCCGGATATAACATGCCTATATTTTCACTTAATCCGAACACCGGCATGGCGGGTACCAACATTGCCTTCAGCGGCACCAACTTCCCGCCCAGCACCGCGATTTCCGGGATGACCTTCGGCAGCGCCAACATTACCCTGGGGCAGGTGATAACCACCTCGGCACAGGGCTCGTTCTCCGGTGCCTTTGTCGTTCCTGCTACGATGGGCGGGCAGCCCATCGCCCCGGGGACCTATCCCATAAGGGTATTCTGGGGTCAAGGGCAGGCCGAGACGCAGTTCAATGTCTACGGGAGCGATGATACCTTTGTTATCACCTTATCACCGAACTTTTTACAGGGCGGCCCCGGCACCGAGTCCCGGACGTCCGGCCTCCTCAAGGCCCTGGGCGGCGCCGCGCCGGCCGTTAAAATGGCGGTCAGGGGTCTCCCGCCCGGCGTCGATACCAACTGGAACGGCGTCGTGCAGCAGGTCTATAACCTGAGCGCCCCGCCGGGAGGACAGAACAACTTCGAACTGGGACTGGTGCTGCCCGGCATGATACCCATGGGACAGTACCCGGCTGTGCTCGAAGGATGGGTCGACACCAACTCGAACAACGCCTGGGATAACGGTGAAAAAATCGTCAGGGTCAATCTCCAGCTGTCCGTCATGCCGCCCCAGGGGTACGGTATGGGTATGCTTTCGTTGTCTCCTACCTTCGGGCAGGTCGGCGATACCGTAACCCTCAGCGGTTCCGGCTTCGGCGCCAACGCCACTGTAGCCAGCCTGACCTTTGCCGGCACCAATGTCCTGACGGCGAATATCACTACCTCTTCTGACGGCTCGTTCTCCGGGGTCTTCACCGTACCCTCTACAGCTTTCGGTGGTGCGGCCACCGGGCCCGGCCGTTATCCGGTCGAGGTTGTCGTGGGCACGCCGCCCAACGACCGCAAGGCAGGGTTCGATTTCCAGGTAGTCTCTTCCAATCAGAAATTCAGCCTCGAAGTATCACCCGGCTGGCTGGCCAGGCCGGCGGGTGACACGGGGAGTGTTAATATTGCGGTGAGGTCGCTGGTAACCACGCCACCGAGTCCCACAATCGTTCTATGGGTCCAGGGGCTGCCGATGGGCGTTACCCCCAGCTTTACCACCGCTAATGTGACGCCGCCTTTCGGCGGCATGGAAGGCCGGGAACTCCGGCTGACCATATCCAGCGGCACCCCGATGGGCAACTATCCCATATCCGTCCGCGCCTATGATGCGGCCAATCCCACCGAGGAAATCGGGATGGAGTTCACGCTGGAAGTAACGCCTTCCGCTGGCTTCATGGACATGGGCATGGCCATGGTGACTTTATCACCCAACTTCGGCTCGGCGGGCGACGAGGTGACCGTCAGCGGTTACGGCTTCCCCAAGAACCAGAATCTTACTCATATACACTTCGGCAGTCCTAATAATTATGTGAATGTGACACCTATGAGCGTCAATACGACCACTGACGCCACCGGTGCTTTCTCCGCGGTAATTAGGGTACCCGACAGCTTTAGCTCCGGGCCATACCCGGTCGAGGTAAAAGTACAGGACACTATCCGGGCTTTACCATTCAATATCATGGGTGTTAACGATACCTTCTCGCTCAAGGTCAGCCCGAGCTGGCTGGAACCTATACCAGCCGGCGATGCTAACGGACGCCAGATTTCCATCTCCGTTACCGCCCTGCTCGGCAAGACGCCGACTGTTAATCTGAGCACTGAAGGGCTCTTCGCCGCTTACGGCACGGTTACCCAGACATGGAGCCCGGACACGCACTCCGTCAATGTCACCAGCGCCGGCGGCGCCGCCACGGCAACCTTAACATTGATACCGTCAGCCAATCTCCCGCCCGGCCCGTACCCTTTCAACATCGTCGCCGTGGATGGCAGCAGCAACCGGCGCGACTATCACATGGAGTTTCAGGTAGGTCCAGCGGCTGGATTCACGGCGATGACACAGCAGGGCGTCTACTTCCCGGATATCTTCCTTTCGCCCAGGAGCGGCCCCGCGGGCACGCAGATAAGCTACACTGGCACCAACTTGCCGGCTGGCGCTAACGTGACCAGTATCACCTTCGCTGGGCGCACGGTGCTTTTGCCGGCTGGCGGCATCACCGCCGATAGCAACGGCGGTTTCTCCGGTACGCTGGTTGTCGAAGAGTCATGGAACCTGCCCCCCGGGGGCATGTACTTCGTTAATTTCCGCCTGGAAAAGGAAACCTGGCGGCAGGACATCGGCAAGGACTTCAATCTGGTGCGGAGCAATGCCGCCTTCACCCTCGAGGCCAATCCCAACTGGCTGCCCCCGATTGCCCAGGGAGGCACGGGGCAGACTGTAATAACCGTAAAAGCCATGGGCTATAATAGCGCCAACCTCACCCTGGCGGTCATGGAGACATTCGGGGGCATGGGCATGCCGGGCGGGGCAGTACCTCATTGGAATGCGACCACTGGTCCCGCTACCGACAACGTTACCGTCCCCGGCGGCGGCCAGACCACCAAGGACTTTTACCTGCAGGGAAATAACCCCGGGCATTACATGATAACCATTATCGGCTGGATAGACAGCAACAACAATCAGATCATGGAGCCGAACATACCATCTGAGGCTGAATCGGCCTTCCCTGTTTCGCTGGAATTTGATGTACAACCTCCGCAGGGGTTCATGAACTGGGATAGAGATCTCATGATGGAGCGGACGGGTATCTCTAACAATGAAAAATATCTCCTCTATTTCCCGGAAATCGTCGTCAATCCTGGTATGGGCCAGGCGGACACCAAGGTAAACATCAGCGCTACCGACTTCCCGGCGGGCGCCAACGTGACCCACCTGCGCTTCGCCAGTGTGGAGCTCCCCGTACCTGCAACTGCGGCCGATGGCAACGGCAGCTTTAACCTCGTTTTCAGTGTCCCCAGGACCATCTGGGACAGCAATATCGGCTCCGGCTGGTACGACGTCGAGGTCGAAGCCCAGAAGACCGGCGAGCCTCCGGTTTCCATTAGAAAGCCTTTCCAGGTAACGGCGGGGGACGTCGCCTTCACTATCTGGGCCGAACCCAGCTTCCTGCCGCCGATTGCGACCAGCGGCAACGCCTCGACATTGATACGCGTCAAATCCACGAGCAGCGCCGCCAATATCACCCTGTCCGTAGATAGAATTCCGCCGGGCGTGACCACCTCTTTCTCCAGCAGTTCGGTTAGCGTCACCGCCGGCGGCGCCGGTAGCGCCACCCTGACCCTGACACCGACCACCATCCCGCCGGGTCACTATGGTGCCGAAATTAAGGGTACTACGGGCAGTGCCACGTTCTTCACACATATAGAGTTTGATATACAGCCACCTACCGGGTTCATGAACTGGGATAGAGAGGCCGTGATGGGCCGGATGGATATCTCTCCCGATGATAAATATCTCCTCTATTTCCCGGAGATTGTCCTTAACCCCAACATGGGACAGGCCGGGAACAAGGTATCCATTACGGCCACCGACTTCCCCACCGGCGCTAATGTCACCTACCTCCGCTTCGCCGGTATGCAACTACCGGTGCCTCCTAATACCGCCGCCGATAATATTACCGGCGCTTTTACCCTCATCTTGAACGTACCCAGGACCATCTGGGGCGGCAATATCGGCCCCGGCTGGTATGACATCGAGGTCGAGGCCCAGAAGCCTGGCGAGCCTCCGGTCTCCATCAGGAAGCCTTTCCAGGTAACCAATTCGGAGGTCGCTTTCGCCATGAGGGCCGACCCTAACTTCCTCCCGCCGATTCCGCCCGCCGGGAGCAGCACGACTATCCGCATCGAATCCCTGGAGGCCGGCGCTAACGTTACGCTCAGCATGGATAAAATCCCCGCGGGTATCACCCCGGTCTTCGCCCCTACGTGGGTCGACGTGCCGCCCGGCGGCTCCGGCACTACTACCCTGACGCTGACGCCGGCCAATATCCCGCCCGGCCATTATAGCGCCGAGATTAAAGGCATGGCCACCATCAGCGGCTCACTGAAGACCGTCTATGCCCATATCGAGTTCGACGTCCAGCCGTCCACAATGTTCAAGGACACCACCTGGATGCAGGCACAGGGTGTCTGGTTCCCTGAAATTACCCTCAACCCGGGGGCTGGACCAGTGAAAACCAAGGTCACCATCAGCGCGACCGACTTCCCGGCCGGCGCTAACGTGACTCACCTGCGCTTCGCCGGCAGGGAGCTCCCGGTGCCCGCCAATACCGTGGCCGATAGTAACGGCAACGCCAACCTCGTCTTTAACGTCCCCGGCGACTTCGGCGTCGGCCAGTACATGGTTGAGGTCGAAGCCCAGAAACCGGACCTGTCGCAGGTCTTCATCGCCAAGCCGTTCTTCGTCCAGGACGCCGACGTAACGTTCAAGCTAAACGTCACTCCGAGCTTCATGCCCGGCGTGACGCAGGGGAGTTCCGGCAACACGACCGTCTCTATCGAATCTACCGGCCGGGCCGTGACCGTACAGCTATACGTTGACGGTATGCCGCCGGGAGTCACCTCCACTTTCGATAACATCACCCTTACCGTCGATCCGGGTAGTCTGGGCAGTACCAGGCTGACCATTACCACCCGCGCCTCGACCCCGCCCGGACAGTACCCGTTGACCATACGGGGTGTTAGCGGCAACGAAACCAGGATAATGCCCTTCGGCTTTGGCGTAATGCCGCCGACCAGCTTCCAGATGCCCAAGTTTACCCTCAATCCCGATTACGCCCCGGCCGGCTACACCGATAAGCAGTATAAGATAACCTTCGCCGGGACCGGCTTCCCGGTTAACCAGAGCGTCAGCAGCCTTAAATTCGGCACCCAGACTGTAGCTATCCCCGCCAACCTCGTTACGGACGCTTACGGCAACTTCAACGGCGTCTTCCAGATGCCTACCGGCCTCGACTCCGGCACCTACGATGTCAGGGTGGCCGTGGCCGACGGCAGCGGCGGCTATGTCTATGACTCCCGACCATTTAGCATCAGGGGTGCCGACGCCAAGTTTATCCTCCAGTTGTCACCGCCCTACCTGCCACCCGTAGTACAGGGCGGCAACGTGACCATCACCGTTAATACCAGGTCCGTAGGCACGACCTCCGCCAATATCACGCTATATGTCGACGGACTGGCGCCGGGAATCACCACCGCCTTCTCCCCGAGCAATAATGTGACCGTATCTCCCGGCAGTTCCGGTAGTGCCGCTATTACGTTTAATGTCAGCGAGAGTACACCTCCGGGACCTTATCCGGTCAGTATCCGCGGTATTACCGGCAATGAGGCGGCCGTAGTACCGCTCGGCTTCGGCGTCATGCCCAATATCGGCGGCGGCGAGGGCCACGGTACTATTACCATCAACCCGCCGCGGGCCAGGCCCGGAGAACACATCGGCATCTCCGGCGCCGGTTTCACCTCCGGCAATACTATTACCCTCACGGCGGCGCCTCCAGGCGCGAGCGCGAATACAATAATCGATATAACTCCTACTGGCGGTACCATCCGGGTACAGTCGGATGGCATCTGGGCTGGCACCTGGGCCACAGAGATTACCGTCCCGCCAGTACCGCCGGGGACCTATGTCATCAAGGCCTCCGATGGCGTCATGGCGGCCAAGAACACCTTCAGCATCGTCCCGGCGGAGAATGCTGACTTCTTCCTTAACCTGTCTCCACAGTTCCTTAAGGTAACCCAGGGTTATACCGGTAATACCACCCTGACCCTGAGCTCCCAGAATGGATATAAGGCAGCCGTAAGATTCAGCGTGGGGCATCTGCCACCGGGTGTCACCGCCACCTTCCAGGATACCCTCGGTAACACCATCGGCAGATTCACCGGCATGCCCGGAGGGACCCGAGAAATCATCGCCCCGACGCCACTGACACCCATACCCGGTGAGGCCCTGACCGTTACTGTCTTAATCGTAACGGATACCGCCACGCCAATAGGACCTTATGATATTGCGCTGGAAGCCAGGACCACCACTATAGCCCGTTCGGTTCCGCTGGGTTTGATGGTGGTCTCCACCGGGGCTAACATGATTATCTCGCCTTCGAGCGGCCCGTCTGATACCGATATCAGACTTTCCGGCTCAGGATACACCGCCGGAGAGACCGTCAGGATAACCTTTGCCAGCAACAATATCATCACTGTGCCCGCCGATATCATCGTAGCGCCGGACGGCACTTTCACCGCTATTATCACGGCCCCGGTAATGAGCGCCGGCATTTACCCGGTCAAAGCTACCGGAGGCAACAGCGGCATATCCCTTGACCGGCCGTTCAGCCTCAAACCTTCGACGGTCAGCTTCGTACTCTACACCAGCCCCATGAAGGTCGATGTACCCAGGGGCGGCTCCGGCAACGTTACCGCTAAGATCGAGCCGCTGGGCAGCTTCCAGTCAGCAGTTACCCTCAGTATCACCGGACTCAGCAACGCCAGCATCAGCGGCGCTTCCGCCAGCATCTCCCCATCAGCTACGATAACACCGAGCGTCGGCACGCCCACCACGGCCACAATAACGCTCAATGTCCCGGCTGGGGCCACCGAAGGGAAGTACACGCTGATTGTAACAGGTACCAGCGGCGCTATCACCAACACGCAGACGATAACTCTCAACGTGGTGCCGCTGATTACCACGCCCGATTTCGCCATCAGTCTGGCCCCGAACACGGTGACGGTCGGCCCGAGTTCCAGTGTTAATACCACCGTTACAGTTACGGCGATTAACGGATATGCCGGTACGGTAGGCTTAGCGGTGACCATGAGTAGCGTAAATGCCACCTGGCCGGCCGCTATCAGCTACACTACCGCCAATATCACACCTTCGGCCAATACCGGCATGGGCAAGCAGGAAGTAACCTTCACCACCAGCGCTAACGCCACACCCGGCACCTGGACATTCCGGGTGACCGGTACCAGCGGCAACCTGATGCACAGTACCGATGTCATGGTCATCAGTATGCCTTCCGGGACAACGGTCACCTCGTTCGCTTCACCGCGCCTTGACCCGACGACCGTAACCCCCAGCACACCGCTTAATATGACGCCTCCATGGGGCGATAGAATCACTATCCAGGGCATCATCAACGGTGGCTCCGAGGCCAGCATCATTACCCCCTCCAGCGTCAACGTCACCCCGGCAAGACTGGCCGCCCTGCCTTCAGGCGCTACCGATATACTCGGCAGGGTAACCAACGTTGAATCCAGCTCCCCGGTTGACGGAGTGCAGTGGGATATCGGCTTCCCCTATGACCCGGACCAGGTCGCCGCTGCCGGACTCCTGGAAGAAAACCTCAAGGTAGCTTATCTCGACCCCTTTAGCGGTAACTGGACGGAAGTGACCACAAGGGTAGATACGACTAATAAGATCGCCCACGCTACGCCGACGCACTTCAGCTCCTGGACCCTGATTGCTTCCCCGACACCACCAGTTTCACAAACAGTCACCCAGTATTCCGTGGGTGGTGGTGGAGGCGGCGCTCCTAGCGGCGTCACCAGCCTGGCCGGATACATCACCACCGATGGTAGATTCATTGCCGCGGCCACGGCGCAATCGGTGGATAGCAAAGTTGAGATAAGCATACCCAAAGATACTATCGGTCTGAACAGCAACAGGCAACCGCTGTATTCCATATCGATACGGGAGCAGGCAGTTCCGGCGGATCCGCCCGCTGATACCAGGATTATCGGCCTCGTTTACGATATCGGCCCCAGCGGTGCTACTTTCCAACCTCCGGTCAACCTGAAGTTCACTTACAGCGAGTCCCTGTTACCCGCCGGAGTCTCCGAGGATAATCTGGTCATTGCTACCTGGCAAGATGAGACATGGGTGGAGCTCGAAGGTGGTACCATCGATGCGGTGAACAATTCTATCACGGTACCCGTGAGCCATTTCACCATCTTCACCGTGATGGCACATACCGCCGCCGCTAAGTTCGAAGTCTCCAGCCTGAACTTATCTCCGGCGGTGAGCAATCCTGCCGAAAGCATCACCGTCAAAACCACGGTCTCCAATACCGGTGACCTTACCGGCAGCTACGATGTTGTCCTCAAGGTAAACGGGAATGTCACCTCTACCGAGAAACTCAACCTGGCAGGGCACACCAGTAAAGAGGTTAGCTTTACCCTGAAACTGGATAAAGCGGGTACCTATACGATTGATATTAACGGTACTGCAGCCACCCTGACTATCCGTGAAGCGCCTGCGGAAACGACCGAGACACCCACGCCTACTCCGGCTCCTACCGCAACTCTGACTAAACCGGCGGAAACCAGGCCGCCGGAGACAGCGCCGGCGCCAACTGAGAAACCGACAGCCACGGCTACCATGACACCGGCCGCACCGGGAACGCCGTCAGTACCCGTAGTTGGCGAACCTCCGAAAGGGATGGGTAGCTGGCTCATCTTCCTCATCGTCGCGGCAGCCGGCGTCATCATCATCGGGCTGGTATATTTACGCACACGCGCCCGTAACTAGATATCCTTTAAAGCGCCTCCCAAGGCTAGGCTGGCTTCCCCTCCGTAAGAGGGAGGGGAAGCCGGTTTTGGCAGGGCTTTAGATAGCTCCCGAAAGAATAAACCTCACTGACATCAGCATCTTTTTCAAACATAACTGATAATTGACGAGATTATTTAATAGTCGCTCGGGTCATTTGATAAGGTCGGACGGGGAATCCATCATCGCTAGCAGGTAATACATCCTAAAATAGTTCAAGAAAGGCGGGGACACTCAAACATACAGATCACCCTTGATACCTATAGTCATGTAGCCCCTGGACTTCAGGAGGCAGCAGCGAAAAAGTTAGACGCAATTATTTCACATGAAATTACACCGAGTTATTGACTTTGACCTACTCCATAATAACTTAAAATTGATGGACAAAATATTCGGATTAGCCATTGTAATTGGTATCATTCCTCGCTTCGAATTCAATTCGTTTTCTTTCCAAATTGACACTGATTCAGGCGGATTGTATAATTTATTACTATTGGTGCGTGTAAAGCTATTAGACAGATACACTATCTATCGTGATTTAAAAAAGCTGAATCAATTAAATACACTTACACAGGTAGATTATGATGAACAATAAATACGGTAAATATATCATAAGAGAACCCCTGGTAAAAGGAAGGCTGGCGCCCCAGGTACACATATGTGGTGAAAAGCATCTCTGCGGCGATGAGTTCTGCCCAGGTTCTGTTTTCCCCGATTTCCCAAATGAAGTGACATTATTTACCATTACCGAACCCTGTGTAATCAGCGCCAAACACGCGCACGACTATGATGAACTTCTGTATTTTCTCGGCGGCAATCCGATGAATTTCTTTGACTTTGGAGCCAGGGCCGAAATATTATTGGGAGATGAAGAAGAAAAGCATTTGATTGACGCAACTACTATCATTTACGTCCCCAAAGGACTGATGCATTGTCCCATTTACTTCAATACCGTAAAGAAGCCAATAATGTTTATGCACATATGCTCTTCAACCAAATATGCGAGGTCGAAGGGGGATTTGGTCACCGGTCATCCCGTTAAACGCGAAAAATATACCCAGGGTGAAATATCCAGGCTGAAATTCGAAAGTTAGGAACCTCCCGGCAAGGTCTGCAGACATGAACAGAATTTTACTGTTCGTTACGTTAGAGCGATAACTTCTAATAAAATCTCGGTAGCTTTCCGTTAGCAAAATAGAAAAATCCCCCAGAATCGCTTTTCAGATTCGGGGGATTTTAGCTTCAAAAATTGGTAGCGGGGGTTGGATTTGAACCGGCAACCTCCGGGGTTATCGTCCCTGTATTCCCAGCGCCTGTCTTCCTTTTATTGGTAGAGCCCGTATTCCCGGGTGAACTCAATCATCGCCCTGAGGTTCTCGGGCTTCACCTCATCGGTCGAGCTGCGCGGCGAGAGGATGAAACCACCCCCCTCGCCCACGGCGTCGATGAGCTGTTTACAGTAATCCTTAACCTGCTGGACGGTGCCCACCTGAAGCAGCGTTGACGGTACGTTTCCCTGGATACATACATGGTTCTTGAGTACTTGCTTAGCCTTGAAGATATCGGTGGTATCAAGGCGCGCGAGGAGTTTACCTTTCGGGAACTGGAGCAGGTATTCCAGGCGTGAGGTGAAGTTCCCTTCGAAGAAGATGCAGGGTGTGGCACCCCGCTCGATGAGTGTCGTAACGAGCTTCTTAAACGTCGGCCAGTAGAATTTATCGAATTGCTTCGTCGACATGAAATCATCCGAGCCCCGCGTGTTGGTGATGAACATCCGGATATGCCCGTTTTCGGACGGGCGCGGCAGGGGCCGTGCCAGCGTGAGTTCCAGTATTTTCTCACAGGCCCGTATGACGTTATCCGGTTGGCGAAACATGTCCTGCATGGTACCGTTCATGCCGCGCATGGAATGGGAAATCATGTCAAAAGGGGGCCCGGCGGCGCCCTGGAAATACTGGGGGAAGCCGCAATCCTCCATCATCTTGTTGAACTTTAAAAATCTCTTTTGCCACTTCTTAATTTCACGGCCGGCCTTCTGAAGCGTGCGCATGGCGTGGACCATGTCCGGGGAAGCCATCGCAACTGCCAGCGTCTGGGCGCCCATCATGCCGAAAAGCCCGGTAAGTTTCGGGAACGCAGCCAGGCCGGCCAGGTCATCGGCCACGCGGGACATATGGACCCGGAACATATAGTCCGAAGGGTCGTCTATGAAGACGTTGTACTCGTCTGCCCGCATGTTATCTATTTCGACCGACTGGTGCCCGTGGCGCGGGTCGGAGTTGAATCCAGGCCACCGCATCTGTTTCGGATTGAGGATTTCCAGGGCTTTACCTGGCGTGAAGGTATGGGGGAAGATGAGGTCTGCCGGGAAGTCCTGCAGCGTTTTCTGGTAGGCATGGTACCAGGCATCATAATCGTAGTAGGCCGCGGAGCACGGTATACCGACGTACTTGGCCGGGAAAAAACCCATCCCGCAAATGATGGGCACCCGGTCCGTCATCCGCAGATGAATGGCATCCATAACTCGCTTTTCACGCTTGGCCCGCAGTTGCCTGGCTGATTTGCCCCGGTCGTTCTTCATGATGTATCTTCCCACCTCCGGGCGATTAATTCCTGATTTTATTCTACTTATCTTGTCAGGGTATAGCAACAGGCGAGCTCGGTTCTGGTAAAAATGAAAAATCCCCCGGCTTGTCTCCGAGGGATTTTATTCTTCTTTGGTAGCGCATACGGGATTCGAACCCGTGATCTCCGCCTTGAGAGGGCGGCGTCCTTGGCCGCTAGACGAATGCGCCGCAGTTTTATGGCTGGCCGCCGTTCATCATTATCACATCTTTAGGCAGGCCAGTCAAGATTAACGGATTATTACAGCCTTAAAGAAACATCTTTGTGATTCTTCTGTGACTTTGTTTAATGACTTTGTGACTTTTTCGTAAGTGTCCATGACTAATATATATGTGACTCTAAAG
>CAZXYV010000007.1:0-19011 GCA_964645025.1 uncultured Dehalococcoidaceae bacterium
AAGTATTTTGTAACCAATGTAGAAATAAAAAGGTAAAAGTCTTTGACTGGCATATTAAGACAGCATGTCCAGCAGATACAAAATCTTATTTGTGATTTTAGAAGAAAGAACTCAAGGTTATTCGAGATGAATTCAACAAATATTGTCTGAATTACTTTTTCCCCTAATTGGTTGGAACGAGTATTTCAGTGAAAACCTTTACAGCTATTTTCCCGGTTCGGGTAAGTAAGCGTAAAGTCTATCCCCAATATCGTTGGGGTCTAACAATTCCTTAATTTTCCGCTGAAGATGGAAAAGAACCGGCTGGCTTGATTGTTTGTATCCTTTATGAAGCTGGTCATCGGTCATGCCTATTTGCAGGAACGGCACGGCATGGCCCCCGGGAAAACCGTTTTCGACGGCTTCTTTAATGGAATCCTGCATGTGCTTTATTACTGCTTTGATTGATTCTTTATCAGCCGGGTCGTAGGAGACAAACTGTTCGAAGCCGGTGATGCCTCCGCCACCGATGGAACTTCCGCTCCCCATCATCGAGTCGCCGCCGGCTTGCGCCAGCAGGCCTGAGGCCGCGTCGCGGTACAATCCGGCTTCTGCCACCGACCGGTACTTAATAACGTAATCGGGAGGGCCTGACTGCATCCAAGTGCCGAGGTAGCCACCTGCGTACACATGATTAAGATGTTTGTGGCTTAACCGGTGCAGGTATAAAAAGGTGAATTCGGACATGTCAGGCTCGGACATCCGGGCAACTTTCCAGCCCCCGGTCTCTTTCAGTATCTGGTCTAAGACTTTGTCCTGGAATTCGATGTCCCTTTGCGAACGGCCTGCCATGATTAGCTGGAAAGAACATCTCAACTCTTCTATTAGTTTCTGCACTTCCGGCTTTTTAGCAATTTCCTCGATATCGCTGAGAGTTTTTGTCGGGTCGTTATACATGAGCCAGAAAGCCGGACCCATATCGGCTCCCAGCATGTTGAACTGCCGGTGAAACACGTAGCCTATTTCATTGTCATATATTTTAAAATATGCTTCAGCAAAGGCCGGCCACGATTTAAATGCGAGCGTATATACCCTGAAATTTTCTGGTATCCGTGTGTGGTAGGCCGGTACCGTGCCCCCGACAGGTAATTGGGGTGGTCCTGGCCAGTGTGTTACTTTGATGGCGCACTTGGTATATACCCCCATACCTCCTCTTGAGCCCCTGGCACCCCGGCAAATACCTCTCACGCTCGGCCCCGGCCCTTCACCGCAGAACCAGCCGTCGCCGGAGCCTAATGAACCCGTCCTCACGATTTCACCGGTGGGCGTTACCCATTCCATGCCCAGCAGGTTCTCGGAGTTGTGTCCCATCCAGAAAGAATTCGGCCCGGCTCCGCTGTAAGCACAGGCGCTGGCGACAAGAGAAGTAGACGCCCCGGCGCCGATGATGTTGAGGTTCAACCCTTTTTTCATCAGTTCGGCCTGGAGCGTGGCGCATATAACGTAAGGTTCAACGACGGCGAACATATTCTTTTCGTCTATTTCCAGGATACAGCCCATCCGTCTAAGGTCTAGCTGGACGGTGTCATCGCCGTCTTTCTGGGGTGCAGCATAGAAATACCAGCCCGTAGAATAAGGTTTAACCTTGACTTTATAACGGTTACAAATCCTGATGATAGCCTGAATTTCTTCCGTACTCCCCGGCATCAAAGCCGCCGCCGGTCTCGGCATAAAATGGCTCTGGTTAGGCCGGACGGTTTCGGCCAGCCACTGGAAAGCGTAGGAATCTAACAGTGCCGGGTCGTCAGAAATATTCTTGGGCCCTACTGCCTCTTCCAATGCGCGGTATGCTTCTCTGGATAGCCCCAATTTCAGGCTCCTTCTTGGTCAGATTGCCTTTTCTACGAGTTCGAGAATATCGTAGACCTTCATGTAGTCACCGTTCGTTTCGATAGTATCGAGGAAGTTCCTCTCGCACCACGGGCAGGCGCTTACGATTGCCTCCGCGCCGGTGGATTTCGCTTCTTTAATTCGTTCTCCGGCCGTCCACGTGGCAAACTCGGGATACGCATTGATTACCCCGCCGCCGGCCCCGCAGCACCAGGCATATTCCTTGATTCTTTCCATTTCCATGAACTTTAAACCGGGAATGCTGTTAAGTATATCTCTCGGCGCTTGGTAAACACCCCACGCCCCATTATACCTCGGTCTATTGGGTTCATAGACCACCATTTGGCCCCTGCTTTTCTTTTCTTTGCCTTGCCATTGTACGTACGGTTCTCCCTGCCTTCCGAGATGACAGGGGTCATGATAGGTAACCTTCAGGGATATGGGCTTGGTCAGTTTTATCTTGCCTTCTTTAATGCACCGGTCGATGAATTCCACCATGTGCAGGACCTCAAAACCGGAGCCGGCTTTGGGATAGATGCGTTTGAAGGCATGATAGCAATCAGCGCAGGCGGTAACCACTGTTTTCACACCTTTACTCGACCAGGCATTAATATTTCTTTCGGCGCATTTTATGAAGTCATTGCGGTATCCCATCTGGTAAGCCCGTCCGCCGCAGCAAGTTTCGGCTTCGCCCATAATGCCGAAGTCAACGCCGGCTTTGGTCAATAGATTTACCGCTGTTCTTGCAGTATGGTGCAATTCTTTATCATAGCTAAGGCGGCAGCCGGCATGGAAGACAACCTCAGCCCTTTCCTTCTTGAGGTCTTTTACTTTTAACCCCTCCGCCCATTTACCCCGCCCCGTAGCGGGTTTCAGCATCATGTTGTTCCCTTTGCGCAGGCCCTGTATTACCGCAGTGTGTTGGGGAAGGACTTTGCCGTCCTCGACCAGTTTGAACCTGAGCTCCTGCATCGCCTGCAGCGGCTCCATGTTATACCGGCAGACCTTGCAGGAAACATCACAGCTCCCGCATAGCAGGCAATTATAGGTTATGTCTACGAACCGCTCGGTGCAGGCGCTCCGGCCCTCTATAAGCGATAGTGCGGCGGACAGTCTGCCCCCGGCTGAATAGGGCTGAAACCGGTTGTATTCCACGCTCGGGCACCCTTTGGCGAACCTCAAGCTCTTCATCTGGTCGAACGGTATCCATTTACAGTAGGAGCAGCGGGTGCACCTTAGCATGTCGGCTTTATAGTCTTGCAGCGCCATTTTCTATACCTCTGCTATCCCTTAACCTGAAAACACAGCTTACCCGGGTTCAATACACCATTGGGGTCTAAGATACCCTTAACACCCTTGAGCAACGCGGTACTTTGTGCATCTCTTTGATATGCCATGTCTGCCCAAATTCCGTAAGGACGGGAAAAATAAGCCCCCTGTTTTATCAGCTCTTCACTGGCCGTGGTGAAAAGCTCTTTAACCCCGGCCGCTTCCGCCCGATTAGTCGGGTTATAGGGGAGGCTGAATTCACAGTGGCAGGCCACTCCCTGGTGCTGTGGCTGCAGGTAAATCCCTAAATCTGAACGGGGGTACTTCGCTTTTTCGGCTAATGAATACATCGTCTTAACGAATCCGGGCGTTTTATCAAGCGTGGTCAGAAAGAAAATATCCTGACAGCCGCCTTTAGAGGTGAGTTTCCAGCCTGGCTCGCGCGTCGGCAGGTTTAAAATATCCAGCACATAGGCGCTCTTTGCCCCGGTAACTTCCGAGACGAACTGCAGGCCGAATTTTCCGGTAATATCCCGGATGTCTTTCTCCTGGACTTCGGCTCTTTCTTCAGGAAATATATCCCGCCCGGTAGTGCCGATGAAGATAGTCCACGGCGGCAGTTGCTCACGTAAAGCCCTCATCTCATCAGTTCCTTTTCCGAGGATGGAGGCCAGGTTAGAGCTATTCAGCAACAGGAACTCATCGCCCAGTCGAAGCCGGAGCAGAGCATAGGCGCAATCAATCAAGCTTTCAAGATTATCGGCTGGAATAAAAAATCCGCGGCTCACTTTAGGCAATATCTCGCATTTTATGGAAGCCCAGGTAACGATTCCCATACTTCCCTGTGCGCCTGAAACGAGCCTGTACCAATCGGTATCAAACGGTCCTTTGGGGTCAACCTGGACAAGACCTTTTTCCCACTGTTTTTCTAATGAGTGAGGGAGTGTCCCTGCTTCACCTGTCCAGATTATCTCACCGTTTCCAAAGACGATTTCAAGGCACCTTAGCGGCTCCATCAGCGACCACTGGTATTTGGGCGTTGTTATAGGCTGCCTTTCCAGAAGACTGACTATCACCGATTTATTGGCCCGCGGAAGCAGCGGGGTCGAGACGCGTAATCCTTCCTTGGCAAGTTCCGGCTGGAGTTCTCCGTAAGTAACGCCGGCCTCAATCAAAGCCATGCGGTTCTTCCGGTCGATTCTTACAATTCGCTTCATGCTGCTCAAATCCACCATGACTGCCCCGGCAGTACCCGGAACAGTATCGCCGTGAAAATGCGGCGCACCGGAACTCACCGGCACCAGCGGCGTGAGCGTATGGTTAGCCCAGTTTACAATACCCCGTACCTCCTCGGCTTTCTGGGGTTTTACCACGAACTGAGGCTTCATCGGCGGGGCAAAGCTTTCGTCCCGCGAATAGGCCTCGAGGGTCTGCGGGTCATCAAGGATATTGCTCTGGCTGACTATGCTTGCCAGTTGCTCTTTCTTGCTGTTCACCATGATTCTTCCCTGATGAATTATTGCGCGGAACGGGTGCTTAGAGCAAATCTGATTTTAACCGGCAAGATTTAGAGAGTAATCACGCCGATGTTTTGACTGGTGGTCAGCCGCACCTCTACTGTTTTTTTCGGGTATGTGCGGAAGTTAATTTCGATTCGATAGTCACCGCTGTTTTCATCCAGGTTATCGATTTTGAAATCTCCATAGTTATTTGCGGTGGTTTCGCTGACTTTCTCCGTTTTTCTATATAAAGTGACCTTCGCGCCGTCAGCGCAGTCTGTAATGCCGTCTTTTTGGTAAGCCACGCTTCCGGCGATAAAGCACTTTAAATAACGATACAGATTCTTGTAATACACTCTGGGTTGGGTTTTATATTCAGGATGGAGGAATTCCAGGTTTTCCCGTTTTACGGTCTGGGTCATTTCGGAATCTTCAACGTTTAGAATGCTCATCGCGCCGGTAGGGCAGGACTGGACACACCGTGGTGCCTTCCAGCCTTCGGCCAATAAATGAGCGCACATGGTGCATTTCTGGGGTACCTGTTTTTCCTCGTTCCACCAGATTGCACCGTACGGGCAACTCTTCACGATATCTTTTTGTCCTTTTGCTTTTACCGGGTCGATGATGACAATACCGCTTTCGAGCTTGTAAACCGCGCCGTCCTTGGCGTTTTTAATGCAGGGGGCGTTATCGCACTGCATGCAGAGGATGGGAAGGCTGGTGACGTCAATAAGCGGGAACTGGCCCCTTTCTTTGGTCAAAATATTCAGCCACCGTTGCCCATGTCTGGGCTGGGCGATGGAAAACGGCATAAAATCATTATCAACGTGCTCGTCTTTACACGATAGGAAGCAGTTGTGGCATTCTTCACATTTAGCCACGTCGATAATTAAATTCCACTTTTTAATGTTATTGCTCCTTCCACTTCTCCACCTGCACCAGGCAGGTGTTCGAAGCCGTGCTGCTCGATTTTTTAATGATGGGCCGGGATGAAGTCAGATTGTTGATGGTGCCGGCGCGGTCGATCGATTTTCCCGGTTCGCCAATCGGGTCGTAGACGGCAGATGAGCTTGCAGAATGGGCCGTCCCTTGAGGAAGACGTTCGGTGATATGAACAGCGCAGATGACCGCTCCGCGGTCGTTAAATACTTTAACCAGGTCGTCTTGTTTCAGCCCGCGGGCAACCGCGTCTTTGGTGTTCATCCGGATAATCCAGTAATAATACCCGTTGATTAACACGCGGTGGTCTTCAACATCATTGATGATGCTGTCTTTGCCGTCGTTGTGTGTGTGGAAACTGAAACGCGGATGAGGTGAAATCAATTGCAGCGGGTACTTCCGGTATAACTCCGTTGTATGGGGGCCTTCCCATGACGGGATGAATTTACTGATAACCGGCCTCTCCGGGTCGTTCGGGTCAAACCGTTTCAGGCTGGAGCATTCGAACTCGATTTTCCCGGACTGCGTTTGCAGGCCGTTAAGATAGCCATCGGAGTAGTCCGAGGGCAGCGGAATCGGTTCGGTCAGGTCTTTTTTCCGGCCTTCGGCGAACCACTTGTGGGCCAGCGGGGCTTTCAATAGCTCGTGCGGCGCCGGGACAACATAATAGCCCTTTTTAAGAAATTTCTTCCAGGAAATCTCCCTGGGCAGGTCGGATGCATCGAACATGCGCTTGCACCAGTCGAGTTCGCTCATGCCTTCGGAATAGTAGAGGCTTAGACCCAATCGCTTGGATAGCTCGGCAAATATCTGGTAATCTGACTTTGATTCACCCAGCGGCTCGATGCACTTATGCTGCAGCGTGATGATGCGGTGGTTCATCTTGGTGAAATTGTGGATGATATAACCGCCGGCGTTGCTCGTCTCGCCGATATCCCAACGCTCGAAGTTGGTGCACGCCGGCAGGATGATATCGGCAAATTTAGCCTCGCCTTCCATCCAGATAGACTGGTTCACCACACATTCAAGCTCCGGCGTACGATATGCCTTGACATAGCGGTTGGTATTGTTCATCGTGCCGATGTACGAACCGCCGTATTTGTAATACATCTTCACCTTCGAGTATCCCGGAGCGGGATAGGTGAATTTGAAGAATTGCCCTTCGATGGTCTTGGTGTTATTGGGATACCCTTCAGTGTGGCCGTCCAGTATCGCCTCCGGGATGTTCAGCCGGGGAATTTTCTGTAAAACCGTGTTTACGGACAGCAGGTGCGGCATGCGCTGGTAAAGGTTCATCGCCGATGCCGTCCCTTCAATGTCTCCGGAAAAGCCTCCTTCAGCATAACCCGGGAAATAGAACCTGGTATCCATAGGCGACCCGTAAGTCATGTTGCCCATATTGATGCCGGGCTTACCGATGCCCTGCATCGCCATCAGGCACACCATCGAACGCGCCCATTCTAAGCCGGTGGCGCAGCGGCAGGCGCCTCCTTCGGTGTTTCCGGGGCTGCCGGCGGCCAGGTAGGTCCTCTTGGTGCCCCATTCCCTGGCCAGCGCGCGGACGTCCTTGGCGGGCACGCCGGTCTCTTTCTCCTGCCATTCCGGTGTTTTCGGAATTCCGTCCTCTTTACCGAGGATGTAATCTTTCCAGATATCAAAGCCCGTGGTGCGCTTGGCGATATATTCTTTATCGTACAGGTTTTCGGTTATCCAGACGTAGGCAATACCCAGCGCCATGGCGTTGCCTGTATCGGGATGGGTGGCGAGCCATTTCCCGCCATATAAGGCCGCCGTCGGGTCATAAAAAGGATTGATATGGACGGTCTTGACACCAAGTTCCTGTAACCACTGGCGGCGAATAGTGCTTTCGAAACCGCTGTAAGCTCCCGGGATAGACTCGGGGTCGCTGCCCCAATACACCACCATTTCGCAATGTTTCAGCGCATCTTCAACGGTGCCGTATATCTCGGCCCCGCCGAGACGCATGCTGTTTCCCCAGTGATGAGTGGCACCCCAGAACCATCCCTCCCAGCTATCCGGGTTGGGGACAACCTGGGTACATCCGACAAGGTCAAAGAAGCGGCGGTGGGCGCTTAAATAGTAGCCAATATTCCCCCAGCTGTGGTGAGAGGCGGTACTGCTTAAAATAGCCCCGGGCCCGTGCTCCCTTTTTACCCGTTTTATCTCACCTGCCACGATATCTAGTGCTTCATCCCAGGTGATTCTCTCGTAGCCAGAAATACACCGGTTTTCCGGATGCCGTTCTCCGCTGGGGTCAAAATCAACGCGCTTCAGCGGATATAAAATTCTATCCGGTGAATAAACTGTGGACTTCAAGGAAAACCCGAACGGAGAAATAGTTACTTTCCTCGGGGGACGGAACTTCTTGCCCCTGGCTTCGACCTCGAATGAAGCGCCGTCATCTTTATTAAATTCTATGGGGGTCATCCGGATGATTTTATTATCTTTAACATCAACGAATAGCGGCCCCGCGTTCGAATTGTTTACGTATCTTTTTACGCCTTTTCCCAGGTCCGTCCCGTATTTGATCCCCGCCGAAAGCATCTGGCTAAGTGTTTGCATGAACCAGTATGTCAGCTCGTCAGGCCCTTCTATGGTGAGGCGGAAGTTCTTCATTGCGTCTATCATTTCCTGTTGATCGCGCCATGGCACGAGCAGCCTGCAGCCTAAACCTGCATCGCTGAAACCGAGACAGATATCAGGATGGGGATGTAACCCGCTCCTGGAGAGTAATTTTCCGTTTTGGAAAATAATATACCGGCCTACCGCATTATCCAGGGTTTTTATTTGTGCCGTGAAGTTTTTCTCTTGAAGGCGCTTTTTAAAAGAAGGATGCATCCTTCCAGTCTGCTTCATATACTGTACTGTCACGAAAAGCAGCGCCCGGAATTTGATTTTTTCAATAAAACCCATCACTATCTCCTGGAAAATCATTACCCCTTTGACTTCCCTGTTAAAATCAGCTTTTATTAGATTTCTGGACTAGGGAAGATACTGGTGATAAAATAAACGGAAGAAGAAATAAAACCACCAGGAATGATCAATTAAATAATAGGTGCTGATTCGGAGGAATGCAATACAAATTATTCTATACAAATATAGATAACAGCCAGTGGTTGGGAAACAGGGGATGAGCGGTCATGAGTGTATTAAATTTAGATGCCCACCAGTTGATTGTTTTTTACTACGTGGTGACAACCGAAAGCATATCTATCGCCGCGGAGCAGCTGGGTTTGACACAGCCCACGGTCAGCTATCACCTGAAATCGCTGGAACAATATGCCGGAGTAAAATTATTCAATATTAAAAAGCAGCGCGTCGTTCTCACCAAAGCGGGACAGGATTTGTATCAATATAGCAAGGAAATCTGGACGCAGCTCAATAAGATTGATAAGTATTTCAATTCACTGAAGGTCAGACCAACCGCCATCGGGGTTACGCCTCTTCTCCACAGCCAGGTCACGGCGGCGCTTTCAAAACTGTTTAAAGTACACCCCAAGGTAAATATCGACCTTCTGATAGAAAACTCGACACAGATAGTGCAAAAAGTATCTGATATGGAAGTAGATATCGGAATTGTTTTAAGCACCGATTACGGCAACAGCAAGGTCAAGTTCATCAGGGTTTCCGACAGCGAAAGATTGGTACTGGTTGCTTCCCCTAACATCCCGCTGGCAAAAAAGAAGCAGGTCGAGTGGGCGGGCCTTGTGAGTTATCCAATCATATGTGGAGCGCCCGGTTCATTGCTGCACAGGCTGGTTGCCGATAAATTCCAGCAGGCGGGTATTCTTACGCCTCCCCTTATTATCGTGAATACTCTAAGCACCGATGTCCTCAAGGTGTTCGTCAAAGAAGGTAACACCCTGGGGCTTTGGCATATTAAAGACGTCGAGAGTGACGTGGCGGCCGGCGAACTTAAAATACTCCCGCTATCTGAAGATATCCTCGTGCCGATAGACTTCGTTATCAACGAAAAAACCGATATCAGTCCCGTAATTCAGGATATCATGAAATATATCAAGCAGGAACTGGCTAAATAGCCCCGGGCTTAGCTAAAATATTCACTTACTCCGTGACTTTTACCAGGCGACAAAGCATTGTCTTCAAAGGCACCCCGCCGAAACCTGATTTGCTCTGGTGTCCCATCGGGATCAGCTGGTTGACATTGATTTCCCAGACGCCGTTGAAGTAAGGCGCTTTGCCGTCCCGCTCCGGATACCACCAGCCGTGCAGGGCGTGCACTGTTTTAGGATTAACGACAGGCGTCAGCTTGGCCTTGCGCTTAGCTCTGCCGCGTACTCCCTCTATCCAGACCCAGTCTCCTTCCTGGATGCCGTATTGTTTAGCCGTTTCCGGGTGGATTTCTACCGTGGGTTCCGGCTCGAGTTCCCGCAGCCATGGAATCATGCGGTGCTCGCTGTGGTAGAACCCTGCCGCGCGCCGCCCCGTTATCAGGATAAGCGGGTAGTCTTTATAAATATCCGGCGTACTTACCGGGCTTTCAAGTTGCTCTTCATGGTAAGGCAGCGGGTCGAGTCCCCAAGCTTTCCAGCGCGTGCAGTAAAGCTCCACCTTGCCGGTAGGTGTGCGGAAGCCCGGTTTGCCGTCCGGGCGCAGCAGTCCCTTCTCGTGGCGGTGGTAGGGTACCGTGCCGGAAGGGTGTCCTTTAGGCGCCAGGGCCCAGGGGCTCTCGCAAAGCTCTTCGAAAGTCTTGCCGCAAAGCTTGATGCGCTCCGTCAGCAGTTCGCGGACGTTGCCCCACGGCACGGATGCCGGGCTTAGACGCTTTGCCATTTCGAAGTTTATCTCCCAGTCGGACTTACACTCATCGACGGAGACGACCTTCTGTATCGCGTTCAGGGGGACGCCGGTGGTGAAAACGGAATCCTTTTCCGGGAATGTCCCGGCAGGCAAAATAATATCAGCGATTGCTTGAGCGGTGGGTGTCATAAACAGGTCTACCACCACGTTAAAGTCCAGTCTGCGGATGGCTTCGTAGTGACGGCGGGGGTCCTGCGCTGTGTTGGCCAGGAAGTTGTTGGTCTGGCACCAGAATCCTTTAATGGGATAAGGCTTGCCGCTCTCGATTTGCTCCAGCACGAGGTCGGGCTGCGCCCAGGCGCGGAAATTCTTGACCAAGGGATAGCGGTCCGCGCCGATCCTCTTCTTGTTCAGGTTGGCGACAAGTTCCTCGCCGTAAAGCTGGATCACCTCCTCGGTAGAGTAGGGGTAGATCGTGACGCCGTAGGGTGGTCGGGCGATGACGTTGCCACCAGGGATGTCGAGGTTGCCGGTAATTGCCCATAAGCAGTTCAGCGCCTGTATCGTGCTTACGGCCTGGGCGTTGCAGTCCAGCGGCTGCCCAAAGCGGATGGACGCCGGCTTGGCTTCGGCGTACATATGGGCCGCTTTAATAATATCTTTTTCGGGTATCCAGGTTATTTTGGAGACTTTTTCCGGCGGGTATTCCTGCGCTCTCTCGGCCAACTGGTCAAAGCCGTAAGTCCACTTCTGGACAAACTCTTTATCATAGAGGTTCTCATTGATGATGACGTTCATCAGTGCCAGGGCCAGTGCGCCGTCGGTGCCCGGGCGGATGGGCAGCCATAACGCGGCGCGGGAAGCTTCCCAGGAAAGCCGCGGATCGATGACTATCAGTTTAGTCCCGCGCTTCATCAGGTCTACAAACCAGTGCCCGGTTTCGTAATGGTCGACGCACTGGCTGCCCTGAACGCCCCTAGCCCAGTTTATTAATACTTTGGGAGGCATGAAATCGGGATCATCATAACGGGCAGGGAAGAATTGCCCTGTGTCCGGGAAGAACGCGTCCCCGCTTACCATGTGCATCGCCGCTAAACGCGGGGTGAAACAGGCCAGGCCTGAAAGGCCGTATAATGTCCAGTTGGGGCTGCCGTAAGCATAGGCCAGGAAGAGAATAGGCCCTCCGGCGTCCCGCCCTGTCCCCTGTGCGAAAACCATTGACTCGGCGCCGTATTTCTTCTTTATCTCCTGCATCCGGCTAACGCATATATCGAAAGCTTCGTTCCATGATATGCGCTGCCATTTGCCCTCTCCCCGCTCCCCTGTCCGTTTTAAGGGGTAGCGCAGCCGGTCAGGGTGGTAAATATACTGCGTCAACGCCAGGGCGCGCGGGCAAAGCCGCCCCTGGAAATAGGGGTGATTCTCATCACCCTCTACCTTAATCACTTTACCGTTCTTGATAAAAACCTTAACGCCGCAGCCGCCGTGGCACCCCGGCCCCGCCGACCAGGCGCCCATTTTTACTATCTTGACTTCTTTACTTTTATCTGCCATCATATCGCTCCTTCACAGGTTCATCGCGGGATCGGCCGTGCTTAGTGGCTGTAAAGCACTGCCCGTGGCTTGTTTCCCATGATGCCGGCTAGTTCGGCCACTCGGCCGTAATACATGCACCAGGCCTGGCAATGCTTAACGCAGGCCGGAGACTCACCCTTCCTTGTCCTGGCGGCGCAGAGGTCGCAGTATTCGGTAATAAAAGGTAGGTTGTCGATGCGGTGCTTTCCGGATGGATTCTCGGTAATAATTTCGTTGACTCGTATCCCCCACTTCCCGGCCGGGAAACCGTGTTCCTGCTTGCAAGCCACCTCGCAACTATGGCAGCCGGTGCAGTATTCGTAGTCAATAAGCAAACCGTTCCGAACCATAAGCTACTCCTTAAAAAAGTGACTCTGTTTCTCCCAATAGAGCTACAATCGAACCTGTTTGCTTCGATTGTAGCAATAACAATAAACAAGTTCAATAATCGAGGATTAATAATTGCAGTCTATGATAATAAGCATTATAACAGATTACAACTGGTATACAGGTATTGCCAATAGATAAATGGTGGTATAATCTAGTACAACCGTACCTTGTAAGGAGTGAGAATGAAGATATCCAAAATAGAATTCTTCCCGATCAGCCTGGTTTACCCGCCGCCCCGAAAGCGCACCGGTAAAGTCGTCCTGATAAAAATACATACCAACGAGGGTATCGTGGGGGTGGCTGAAAGCGGGGATTTAATCAATACCTCATACGATCAAGACATCGTAATGCTTATCCTCAAAAGCTGGGAACCTGTCCTGATAGGCGCCAATCCCTTTGATAAAGAGCTTATCCTGGCTAAAATCAACAGTTTTATCAATAACGTTACCGGCGGTCTGTCTTTTCCCAACGTGGTGGCGCTTATCGACTTTGCCTTATGGGATCTGGTGGGAAAAGCTTTGAACCAGCCCATTTACCAGCTTCTGGGGGGAAAAGCCTGTGAAAAGCTGGCTGTCGATTACGTGATTGGTGATGTCGCTAATCTGTCACCCGCGGAGATAGCGAAAAAGGTAGAAAAGATTTTAGATAACGGTATCCGGACCGTTTGTCTCAAGGTGGGAGGTTTCTGGGGCAGCAATTTCGAGCGCGATATCCTGAATGTTAAGACCGCCAGAAAAGCCATCGGCGACCGGGAGGACGTACACCTGTGCATTGATGCCAACGGAGCTATGGATTACACTAAATCGCTGGAGCTTATCCGCCATCTGGAGGACTGCAATCTGTACAAGTTCGAGCAGCCTACCTTCTCGTGGGATGTGGATGGTCTGGCACGTTTGCGTAAGAGCACCAGAGTCGCTATCTGCCCGCATGAGAGCAGTACCACGGTCACGGCCCTCATGGAGGTAATCAAAAAGGACGCGGGCGACTTCGCAGGCACCAAGCTCGCATGGGCCGGCGGGATATCCGAGGGGGTGAAGTGGGGAGCCGTCGCTAAAGCGGCGGGCCTGGGCGTGTACTGCGGCTCGATGAACGGGCCTTACGAAGCGGCCTTCCAGGCGCAATGGTTGGCTTCGGACGCTTGGTATGGCAAACTGGCCCACGCCAATTTCTTTCCGCTGATGTTCCACGATACCTTTGATACAACCCAGGAACTGCAACGGGAAGATATCGTGGTCAAACCCATGGCCTACAAAGACGGCTACTTCTATCCGCCGGACGGACCGGGCGTAGGCATGGAGCTCAATGAAAAGGCCCTCCCCAAATTCATTACCCCGGGAATGAGTCCCGTCACGATCGGGGGGAAATAACGCACCTTCGACCACAGCGCCTCGTTCAGCTAAAGGGTAATTTCATTTATTAGCTGTGAAACCTGATTAATTTTTTCCAGCTCCAATAGAATTCTTGTAGCTTTTTCGATTTTTCCCTTGGTTAAAATCCTTTCCGCGTTATGCTGGAACTTGTCCACAGCGTCTTCCTGTGTCCAGTTTAGATCCGTAAATGTATCGCCACGCCGGAACTTAATCTCGTGGGCAAATACCTTTCCCCTGGCCGTGACCTCGACCCTGGCGGGGCGGACTCTCGGGTCCTCTATTCTTGCCATTTCCGCCTTTTTGGCAAAATCAGGGTCTGCGTGGAATGTAACCTTATCCATGAAGCTAAGTATCGCCGGATTTTTCATCGTATCAGGGTCAACCCACTCCACACCTCTCCTAACACGGTGAGCTAAAAGGGAAATGTTATACGCCTGGTTGAACTGGGCGGCATATATTCCCGGGATTTCTTTAGGCCCTTTAGGTGATTGTATAAACCAGCTACCGAAAACTTTGACCTTCTCTATCTCTTCAGGCTTGAGATCGTTCTGCTCGATGATATTGTAAAAACAGTCCAGATTGTTATGAAAGCCCCCGCAGCAGGGGTATGGCTTGTAGTGAATTTGAAGATTAAAAATCCAGCTTTTACCGAGGTCGGCTGTTATATACTCGGGATTCCAGTCCAAGCGTTCTGGGTTATCCAGTACCGTGGTATCCCCGAGATAACCCATCTCCGCCAGCAATGCTGCTATCACCGACCCCGTGTTTTGCCATCCCGGCACGACATATTTGGTCATACCTTTCATACCGGCTTCCGGTTGTCCGGCTGATAGTGAGGTGCCAATATGGCGACCGACTATACCCATGGCATGGAGCATTTTCTCCCGGCCTAATTTCAGGAGCTTCCCAGCAGCAGCCGCGCCGCCAAACGCGGAATGAGCATTTTTATCTTTGGGCGGATTACTTATGGCTTTCCGGACCTCTTCAGAAGTTATGGTATGCCAGCGCGCAGCCTCGGCCAGTCTCGATGATATTTCAAATCCCACCGCCATCGCCACGATTAAGTCCTTGCCTGATGCCCCCACGCTCTCGGCTATCGCCATAGCCGGCGGGATAACAAACAGTCCATCGTGCCCGAATGACATGTTGTCACAATAATCCAGGGTTATCATCAACTCGCCGTTAGCAAGCGCGGCGCTCGAACAGGAGACCTTGTCGCCTGTACCGATAATTGATGATTCCGGAGGTCCCCCGAGTCTCCTGCCCAGCGAAACTGCCAGCTTCCCCTTGTCGGTTGATAAAGCAGCCAGGCCGACTCCGATAAACTCCATGAGGATCTTCTTGATTTCCTCTACAATGGATGCCGGCAAATCCTCATATCTGGTTTCAACCGCGAAATCGGCCAGTTCCTGCGTAATCGTGCCCACTATTCTCTTTCTCCTTTAGCCCATAGTCACCGGGCTTATTCCCGGGGAAATATATTTGGGAAGGGCTTTCTCATTCAACTCGAGGCCGATTCCGGGAGCATCCGGGGGATAGCAGTAGCCGTTTTTATACGCCAGCGGTTTGACCACTATATCTTCCCGCTTCAGGTTTTGAGTGGTATCAAAGGTGTCATGGTAGAACATGGGGAACAGGTTGGCATGGGCCAGCTTGCCGTAGAATTCATCCGAAGCCAGCCACTGCGCCTGGGCGGCTGCCTCGAAGGGGCTGTTCATTGAGCCGCAGTATACGCCCAGGTTGGCGCCTTTGGCGATGTGCCCCCACCTTACGGCCTCGGAAATACCGCCTGCCCAAACGACTTTGGTGCCCACCATATCGCAGGCGTCCTGCCGGATGCACTCGATCAGGAAGGGCACTTTGACGCTGGATTCATGAGCGCAGATGGGAATAGGCTGAACGTGGTGGAGCCGGGCCATACCGGCGATATCCCACCAGGGAAGGGGTTGTTCGAATTTATAGAGATTATATTTTTCTAACCTGCGGCAGTATTCCAGCGCTGTAGTATAGTCCAGGAACCCGTTGGCATCGATGCAAAAATGGATATCTTCATTATCACCGATGGCAGCCCGGGTCTCCTTCACATTCTCCACATCTTTAGCGAAGCCTTTCCCCCAGATCCCGCCTACCTTCAGGCAGAACGTCAGGCAGCCGTTTTCCACCGCTTTTAAGGCCGTCGCGGCGACTTCTTTGGCCGGGCGTTCGCCGACATCGGCAATAACATAGTCCACCAGGAGCTTTTTCGCACCCTTGCCGCCCAGAAGCATATGAATAGGTTGTTTCATGGCTTTGCCAGCGATATCCCACAGGGCGAAGTCAACCAAAGCTACACAGCCGGGGAAAGACAGACTGGCATTACTATGGATAACTCTATTTAGTTGTGATAAGATTGAACCTCTGTCCAACGGGTCGGCACCGATAAGGATGGGCTCCCAGGTCTTGATGATTTCCATGACCAGGTGCTGGCCGCCTTTGACGGGGCCGTATTCGCCGGCATCGGCGATACCGACGATACCCTCATCGGTATGCATTTTAATCAGTACGATATTAGTTATCCTCTTTCTGGGATTAGCGGGTGGCAGGCTGACGGGTATCAATTCGACCCTGGTGATTTTCATTTCTTTCTCCTTTTTTTATTTTATAACTGCCAAATCAATTATTTTCTGTATATTATCAACCTTTTCCAGATTTTCTACCATCTCAACTATTTTCTCAGCGTTATGCCTGGTTACCTTTTTAGAAAACTCCACCTGGTTCATGAATTTTTCGAGCAAACCTTCTCTGGGTAGAGGATTAGAGGGATCTCCCACGGCCATGCGTAAATATTCGGAATATATTCGCCCGTCCTTCATCCTCACTTCGAGTTCGACGCCTTCCGGTTTATTAAGATTCGCCAGCGTTACTCGCTTGATCAATGCTTGAGTCTGCGGATTACGAATACCTTCCTCGGTAAAATTAACTCCCGTAGACGCCCGGTTGACCAGACCATTGGCCACCGCGAACACAAAACTAAAAAGAGCCTCACCCGTGGGATAATGTCCCACCTTATAAGGTTTGGTATAATGCGCCGCTGTAGCGATACCCGGCGAAGTACGGTAATTGACCTCTTTAATATCATCGGGTTTTATATCGTATTTTTTAGCCAGAGTAATCGCGAGCTGAGTTGCGGCATTGGTCGGTCTGCCGCCGGGCCAGGGTTTGAAGACCTGTTCCACATAATACTTCTTGCCCAAGTCTTTGGTTATCATGTCAGGTTGGGTAATTCCCCCTGTAAACATGGTATAGTAGCTGGTCAGCGGGTCTGAAATACCGATCCATCCTCCCTTGGCCAGTTGCGCGGCATTAATACCGCTTCTGGCTGCTGTCCCCTGGCTCAATTTGAAGGTATTGGCGCCTTCCCACAGGCCGCCGCCGGCGCCGGCCATCATATTGATGGCAACGCCAAAAGAATTCATCATCTGAAATTCCGTTAATCCGAATAGCCTTCCGGCAATAGCAGTGGCGCCGAATGTGGTCTTGGTCCCCCATTCATCAAATCCTCCACCCCTCCTCAAAGGCCCCGCCGGCATTCTTCCGGGGTGACCACCCCCGGAACCGATCTGCACTCTGGCCACCAGGTCATCCCCCGCCACAAGGGCAGTAATCAGCTCTTTGCCGCTGATACCCTGGCTGGCGCCTGCGGTAACAGCCGTCAGCACGGTGGTCTCGCTGTTATGACTGGCGTGGCGTTCGCCATCGTCCATAATAATAACCAGCGGGCCCCAGTCGAAAGAGCGACCGAAGATACAGTTGACCATAGCTACCAAATCAGCAGGCGCTTTATAACCGTATCCGAGCAGGGTGGCGTCTCCCTTTCCTCCCCATTTCCCGACCATCTCTGCCAGCACGGCGTTGCCTGGAGCATTTGAACCGCCGATACTGCATCCAATCATGTCCAGAATTCTTCTTTTAGTATTGTCTACCACCGCCGGATCGAGGTCCTCAAAACGCGTATTGAGAACGTTCCTGGACAATGCTTCGATAGTTTCTTGTCCATTAAAATTCTCTGCAGTCAACATCTCCCCCTTTTTTATCGGCTTCAACTGTACTATATTTATAACAGCTTCGCAGCCCTGATTCGACAAAAATCCGGGGTTCCGGCTCCATGACGCCTAGCGAAATGGAAGCGGAAAGCCCTCTGGATTGGTGATTCTATCACCGCACCCGGGCCTCCCCAGATATCCAGGGCATTAACATAAAATTTCGCCAGAGAATCAGCGACGAAGGACTTCACCAAGAAGGGCATAGCCCGATTATAATTAATTTTCGTATCCCACGACCAGGCTACTTTTTGAATAATAAGGCGGCAAGCTTCCACGATTTCCAGCATCTCTGTGATTTTGATGGCGATATTAGGATGCTCGATAATATGCTTTCCCCCTTGGACCCTGGTTTTAGCATACTCTAGTGTCTGGTCATAGCAGTCGCGAGCTACTCCGAGATAGTTGGCGACGTGGCAAATATAATCATGGACAAACTCATTCATACGGGGCCAGAACATCTTGCCATATTCTCCTACCAGGTTCCGTTGGGGGACCCGCACATTATCAAAGATGACTTCGGCACTCGCGGGATTGCCGATGCGGTCAGCCGTCATCAGTTCATGGAGGCTTCCCAGTGAAACCCCGGGCGTCTCCCTGGGTACCAGCAGCGGGGTGAAGCACTCGCTCATGGGTTTATACTTGTCGTTTCTACACCAGACAACATACAACCTGGCTGATGCTCCCCCGGTAACCCAGTATTTCTTTCCGTTGATGACAAAATCATCCCCGTCCGGCTGGACAAGCGTTTTAATAGCAGCACCCGGCTCATCATAGGGAAGGGTCGCGTCAGAAGAACTCTCCTCTTCGGAAGTACAGTTGCCTATAACGTAATAGGGATCATTCATTATCACGGGATACCACTCTGCCTTTTGCTCATCAGTCAGGAAGGCTTCCATGAAATGAGCCATCTGTAAGAAATAGGGGAGTCCCCCGCTGAAAGAATAATCGCCTGCGCCTAACTCTTCACACACCATTGCCTGCGTAACCAGGCTGGCGCCACCTCCTCCCCACTTAGGGTCGAAGCCAAGACCGAATAAGCCCATTTCATGCAGCTTTTTGCGTATTTCCTGGGGGCGGGGATCCTTTGGGTCACGGCGATTATAGTAATCTACCAGCATGGGTTTGACTTCTTTTTGAACAAATCTCCGGATGGATTGCTGAAGCATGAGTTGTTCTTCATTTAAAACAAAGTCCATAATGTTTTTTCTCCCATTTTATTACTACGGCAATTAGTTA